>NZ_JBFEFH010000024.1:0-112786 GCF_040717455.1 Tautonia sp. JC769 | reverse complement strand
GGAGCGTATCCTGCCGCCCCCCGATCGACACGGCTGAGGGGCGGGGCGATCATCCCGGCGGGCACGCCCGCCTCGGACGCCGCACCGGCTCGGCAGGGGTCCGGGTTCGGGAGATCGGGCCGGCCGGCGTCCCGAGTCGGGCGCCGGCCGCCGTGGATCGGGATGCCGCCGACGTCCTCCGAGCATCGCTAAGAAGCAGGTTCCGGCACATGCGGGTGGTGGCCCGGTCGGTGGGGTCATCCTCCGGGCCTCCCGATCCGGTGTCAAGGGAGGACGGGACGGGGCCGGCCTCGCCGTCTCGCCGACGTCGGCTGGGGCCAAGGACCGTCTGGCGCCGCTGAATCACGGCGGTTTGTGACGGCTCGGTCCCGACACCGTAACCTGACCCGCTCAATTGAAGGGGACTCGAACCGATGGATCATGGCAAGCTCGCCGCCGCATCGAGATATTGAACCTGCTGCAGGCCCGGGAGCGTGTGCGTGGGGTCTATCCCTGTCCCGAAGGGCGCACGTGCCGCAAGTACTTCCAGGTCAGTGAGTCCCCCCGTCTTGACGCGAAAATGCCGCGGCCCCGTAGTGACGGTCGTTTCACCCCCAGGTGGGCCCCGCTTACGCGATCATTTCCAGTCCTCGAGCCCCAAGGTCTCGCGGATGCCCCGGATCGTCGATGGCACCGGCAATCCGTGGTTTTTCGTCGACGTGGCGATCCGGGGCGATCGGATCGCCATGCCGGGGGGCACGCCCATCGCCGCGGCCCGGGGCGCCGGCTCATCTGGCCGGACGCGGCACGGGCGGCGGATAGGCGTCGAGCCTGGCTCTCAACCTCGTGACGATCTCGGGACGCTGCGAGGCGAGGTTCCTGGTCTCCAGCGGGTCGACGTCATAGTCGTAGAGCTCGAAGTCCGCGGCGTCATCGGGCTCCCCGGCTCGCCTCCACTCCACCAGGCGGTATCGCTCGGTCCGGATCGCTCGGCCAAGCCGGGCCTTGGGGTAGGCGTGATAGGCATGGTCGCGGACCCGGGCGCCGGGGTCCTCCAGCACCGGCACCAGACTCAGGCCGTCGATCGGCTGCGGGCCCTCCGGGGCGGGCAGCCCGGCCAGCTCCGCCAGCGTCGGGAAGAGGTCGACGCTCTCGGCCGGCTGGCGCGTCGACGAGCCCGGCCGGGTCACCCCCGGCGCGGCGATCAGCAGGGGGATCCGGTTGGCCTGCTCGTAGTTCGTGTGCTTGGTCCAGATGCCGAGGTCGCCGAGGTGGAAGCCGTGGTCGCCCCAGAGCACGACGATCGTGCTGTCGGCCAGGCCCAGCTCGTCGAGCGCGTCGAGCACCGTGCCGATCTGGGCGTCGACGAAGCTCGTGCTGGCGTAGTAGCCGTGGATCAGATCCCGCTTCAAGGCGTCCGGATAGGGCCCGCGGTGCCCCTCCGGGACCGGATGATAGGCCTCGATCTCCCCCCCGCGCTTGCCGGCGACCGCCGGGGCATCGCCGGGCAGCTCCTCGAAGCGGGGCATCGGCAGGCGCGCGGGGTCGTGCAGGTCCCAGTATTTTCTCGGCGCCGAGAACGGCAGGTGGGGACGCACGAACCCGGCCGCGATGAAGAACGGGGTCCCGTCCCGCTCGCGACGCTCCTTCGCCGCCCGCAGGCGTCTCGTCGTCTCGGCCGCGACCCGGCCGTCGGCGTAGGCGGTGTCCTGGACGTCCGGCGCCTCGAAGGCCGCCCCGCGCGGCAGCGAGGCGATCCGATCGAGCTGCCGGTTGGTGAACAGCGCCTCCTCCCGGGTGAGCCGCCCGCCGCCGGTGCTCTCGGGGTCGAGGTACTCGATCACTTTGTCGTGGAAGTGCGGGACGTCGAACGACTCGGGGTCCCCCTCGTTGCCGTGGCCGACGTGGAAGACCTTGCCGAGCGATTCGGTCCGATAGCCGCCGTGGCGAGCGAAGTGCTGGGGGAGGGTCACCGCGTCGGGGACGACCCGGCGCAGCGGGCTTCCCAGGCCGTACAGGCCGGTCGAGGTGGAATGGGAGCCGAGCATCAGCGTGAATCGCGACGGCGCACAGACGGCCTGGTTGCAGTAGGCCAGGTCGAAGCGCAGGCCTCGGGCCGCCAGGCGATCGATGTTCGGGGTCCTTGCGGCCTCGTCGCCGTAGCACCCCAGCGCCGGCTTGAGGTCGTCGACCAGGATCAGCAGGACGTTCGGCGGCCCGGTGTCCGCCATCCCGGCCGCGACGCCACGGCCGCCCGGCCACAACAGGCCGGCGAGCCCCAGCAGGGCGAGCGGGCGCAGCAGGGCGGGAGTCATCGATCCACCTTTCCGTCCGACGGTCCTTGAACGGACTTCACTCCCAGGGCGGGGCCGCGGTCGGGCGGCATCGCGGCGTGCCAATCGAGGACGGCGCGGGTCAAGGAGGCGACGACCTCGGGATGCTCATCGGCGAGGTCGTGCGCCTCGCCCGGGTCCGCCTCCAGGTCGTGCAGCCGGGCGCGGCCGCCGTCGTAGTCGCAGAGCAGTTTCCAGCGGCCGAGGCGGACCGCCAGGTCCGGCAGCTCTCCCAGGCCCGCGACGTCCTTGCGATCCGGCGGCCGCCGGAAGAACAGCGGCGCCGAGCGGGAGTCCCGGGACTTGCCGACCAGCGTCTCGCCCATGTCTTCCCCGTCGAAGTCCACGCCCTCGGGGGGGGCGATGCCCGCGATCGAGAGCACCGAGGGGACCAGGTCGATGGCCGAGAGGATCGACGAGTCGTTGACCTCCCCTCGGCTTTCCCTCGGGATCGGCCCCGGCCCCCAGACGATCAGGGGAGAGCGGATGCCCCCCTCGAACAGCGTTCCCTTCGAGCCCCGGAACGGGCCGGCCGAGCCGCAGCCCGGCTCCGGGCCGTTGTCCGAGCAGAGTACGATCAGGGTGTTGTCGCGCAGCTCGGGCGTCGCTCGGATGCGGTCGAACAGCGGGGCCAGCTGCGCGTCCATCGCCTCAAGAACCGCACGGTATTTCGCCCGCCGGGAGCCGTCGCCCCAGGCCTCCACGGGGGGCCAGAGCGGGGTGTGGACGTCGTCGGGCCAGAGGTTGACGTAGAACGGCCGCCCGGCCCGGGTCGCCTCCTCGATGAAGGCGAGGGCGGCATCGACGAATCCCCCCGTGATCTCGGAACGGGGCATCCACGTGACCGGCCCCCCCAGCCGCTCGGCATCGGCCCAGATCCGGCCCGGCTGCTGCTGGCCGGGCTCGAAGGTCAGCGGCAGGAGCTTGGCCCCCATCCCCTCGAAGTTGGTCAGGGATGCCTCGAACCCGTACGCCGAGATCGGCGGCGCGTCGTCTACGTTGCGCTGGCCGCCCATGTGCCATTTCCCGAAGTGGCCGGTCGCGTAGCCGTGCTCCTGGAGGATCCGGGCGAGCATCGGGGCCTCGGGGTCCAGCCAGTCGGCCATGCCCCGCCTCGCGTTGTCCCTGCGATTGTTGAGGAACGAGGTGATCCGATGCCGCTGCGGATACCGGCCCGTCGAGATGGCCACGCGAGACGGTGAGCAGATGGGCGAATTGACATAGAAGTTGGTGAACCGGATGCCTTCCTCGGCAAGCCGGTCGATCTGCGGCGTACGCGCGGTCCGGTTGCCGAAGCAAGACGGGTCCCCCCAGCCCATGTCGTCGATGAAGACCGTGATGACGTTCGGGCGTGAGGACGCATCGAGGAGCTTCGGCGTCCCGAAGATGGCTTGCGGATCGCCCGTCTGTTCGAGCCAGTCGTCGAGGGCCGAGCGAAGGATAGCCAGCCGTTCGGCGTGCTCCGGGGCGTCGATCAGGTTCTCCTGCTCGTAGGGGTCGGTGCGGACCCGGTAGAGTTCCTCGGCGGGTCGTCGCCGGTAGGCGTCCACCTTGTGTCGGGCGTCCTCGTCGGTCTCGGCCGATTCGAGCCATTTCGGCCAGTAGCCGCCGCGCCCGGGCCGGGTCGTCACGTGGCTGGTGAATCGGAATTCGGGGTGCAGATTGCGGATATACTTCCAGCCGTCGGACGTGCTGACCGCTCGGATCGGATAGACGTTGTTGTCGCCGTCGCCGCTGTGCGTGGTGAAGACCTGGTCGCGGTGCGCGTCGGCCTTGCCCTCCAGGACCGGGAGGAAGGAGCGGCCGTCGATCCCGGCGGGCGGCGATCCCCCGGCCGCCTCGATGAGCGTGGGAAGGATGTCGATCCAGGAGACCAGGGCGTCGGTGCGGGCCCCGGCCTCGACCCGGCCCGGCCAGCTGACGATCAGCGGGGTGCGGATGCCGTCGTCGTAGAGGTTCCACTTGCCGAACGGCCACTGGGCGCCGTGGTCGCTGGTGTGCAGGAAGAAGGTGTCCTCGCCGAGGACCTCCCGGGCCAGGTCGAAGACCTGGCCGAGTTCCTCGTCCATCGTGCGGACCGCGGCGACGTAGCGCGCCCGGCTCGCGCGGGTCGCCTCGTTGTCGACGTGGTTCGGGGGCACGATCAACCGGTCCGGATCGATGCCCGAGATGTCGTCGGGCCAGGGGACGTGCGGCCAGTTCGTGCCGACGAACAGGCAGAGCGGCCTCTCGGTGCTGGCCCCGCGATCTCGGAGCCAGTCCAGGGCCTCCGGGATGGCGATGTCCTCGTGATAACCGAAGTGGCGTGCCAGGTCGAACCCCTGCTCGGGCGTCTGTTGATAATGCCCGACCTTGCCGAAGGAGACGACCTCGTAGCCGAGCTCTTGCAGGTAGGCGGGCAGTCGCTTCAGGTCTTCCCCGGGCCGGGAATGGTTCGCCTCGGCCCCGTTCCGTGCCGGGTAGAGCCCCGTCAGCAGGGCCGCTCGGCTGGGGGCGCAGCTCGGCGAGACGACATAAGCGTTCTCGAAGGTCATGCCGGCCTCGGCCAGCCGATCCATGTGGGGCGTGGCGATGTCGGGCGAGCCGTACAGGGAGGAATCGCGCCAGGTGTGGTCGTCGGACAGGAACACGACGATGTCCGGGCGGCCCGGGTTCCGGCCGGCTCGGCCGGGGCGTGCCGCCGGCTCGGCCTGCGGCGCCTCGGCCGCCGGCTCGGCCAGGCCATGCTCCTCATGGATGGCACGTAGCTGCTCGGCGGCGACCTTGGGGACCCGGCGATCGTAGGTCAGCAGGCCGTTGATCTCCCCCTCGACGTCGGTCGTCTGGGTGTAGATCCCGGCGGCGATCCCCCGAGACCTCAACTCGGCGATCAGCCGCATCGATTCCCGGTAGCGGTCGAGCCATTCCTCCTTGTTCTTCGGCAGGCCGCCGTAGCCCCAGTTGCGCGTCGTGGCACTCCAGAGGTGCCCCGGCACCGGGAATCCATGCCCGCCGAACTCGCCCACGACCTTGACGAACTCGTCGAACCGCCCCCCCTCGCCCAGCCCGAACGGGAAGCCGGGATGGGGGTACTGGTGGTGATCGACGACGTGGCCGACCGGGTGGAAGTTCCCGCCGCTGGCGACGTTGATGGGCCGCGTGGGGTCGTACGCGACGACCCACTCGCCGACCTCCGTCGTCCGGTGCTGACCCCATGCCTCGTTGAACGGGACCCACATCACGATCGACGGATGGTGGCCCAGCGCATCGATCATGCCCTTCAGCTCGGCCATGAACTGGCGATGCGCCTCCTCGGGCCAGGTCCCCTCCTCGGGGTCGGGCTCCAGCCGCGTCCACTCCGGATCGTCCGGCCGGCGGGCGCTGACCTGGTCCTGCCAGACCAGCATTCCGAGCCGGTCGCAGTGGGAGTAATATCGCCTCGGCTCGACCTTGATGTGCTTGCGGATCGTGTTGAAGCCGGCGTCCTTGAGGAACCGGATGTCGAATTGCATGGCCTCGTCCGACGGCGGCGTCAGCAGCCCGTCGGGCCACCAGCCCTGATCGAGGGTGCCGAAGTGGAAGACATCCTCGCCGTTGAGCGTCAGTCGCCAGTGGCCATCGGCATCGCGCCGGCGTGAGACTTCCCGGAGGCCGACATACGAGGTGACCCGGTCGTCGCCGAAGGTGACTTCGAGGTCATACAGCGTGGGCGAGTCGGGCGACCACGGCCTCGGGTCGGGGATCTGGAGCACCAGCTGACCCGGCGGGCCTTCGGTCCGGGCGACGACGGCCCCATCGAGCGAGGCCTCGACGCGAGCGACCTCCGGCATCGGCCCATCCGAATGGGCCTCGATCTCGATCTCGACGCGGCCATCCAGCTGCGCCTTGACCCGCAACGCCTCGATGGACCGGGCCGGGACTTCCTCCAGCCAGACCGTCTGCCAGATGCCCGAGACCGGCGTGTACCAGATCCCCTCGGGCTTCAGGCGTTGCTTGCCGTGGAGCTGATAGGCGGTGTCGGTGCCGTCGGTCACGCGCAGAGTGAATCGGTTCTCGCCCTCGACCAGGGCGTCGGTGATGTCGAACGAGAAGGGAAGGTTGCCGCCGGTATGCGAGCCGACCTCCCGGCCGTTCACCCAGAGCGTCGATCGATAGTCGACGGCCTCGAAGTTGATGCGATACCGGCGATCTTCCCTCTTGCGGACCTCGAAGGTCCGGTGATACCAGAGGGCCTCGTCGGGGGTGAGCCGCCGCTCCACGCCCGAGAGCGGCGACTCGATCGCGAAGGGGACCCGGATCCGGCCGTCCCAGGATTCGGGTGCGGCCTCGGCCTCCCTGTCGGTGACCGCGTACTGCCAGGAGCCGTTGAGGTTCCACCAGGAGTCGCGTCGCAGGGCGGGCCGGGGGTACTCGGTCCAGGGGATGGCCCTCGGGTTCTGTTCGAGCTGCTCGCCCCAGGGGGATCGCATGGCGACCCCGGCGGCATCGACCTCGACCTCTCCGGAAAGGATCGCGCCGTTGAAGGCATTCGGGGCCTCGTAACGGCCGACCGGATCGCCGAAGTCGAGCCCCTCATAGAGACCGATCGCCGGCTGGCCCGTCAGGAGGCCGGGCGACTCCCGCTCGGCGACGATCTCGCCGTCGATGGCGATCGACATCGTCTGTTCGGTCAGCCTGGCCGTGATCTCGACCCTGCCCCGGACCGGGCGGTGGTCGGCGACCAGCTCGGTCAGCTCCCCCCGGCGGCGGATCGAGAAGGCGGGGCGCCCCTCGACGAAATGCAGGGCGTAGCCATGCCTCAAACCGCCGTGGGAGAGCACGACACCATGGGGCTTCGGGTCGCGGATCGTGGCGCTCACGGTGAATCCGCGCCCCTCGACCCGGGGCGGGTCCGGATCGGCCTGCGCCTGCCGCGCACCGGGTGCCCCTCCCGGTTTCGACCCGGATTCGGCCTTGGGATAGACGCCGACGCGGTGGGCCCACGCCTCCCAGAGCCCGGCCAGTTCGAGCACCTTCTCCGGCCTCGCATCCGCCAGGTCGTCCACCTCGGTGCGGTCGGCGGCCAGGTCGTACAGCTCCCAGCGGCTCGCGTCGGTGCCGCCGGGCGTCGCCACGCCTCGGCCGACGAGCTTCCAGTCCCCGACTCGGATCGCGGCGTTGCCCTCGTGCTCGAAGAACAGCGGGTCGGTGCGCGCCAGAGGGCGGCCATCGAAGGCCGGTCGGAGCGAGATCCCCTCCAGTGGCGGGATCAAGTGCCCCCGCGACTCGCCCGGGTACTCCGCCTCGGCGACGTCGATCAGTGTCGGCAGGATGTCGATCAGCTGGGCAGGCGACGCGTACCAGTCGTCCCGCGCGGGAATCCCCGAGGGCCAGTGCATGAAGAACGGCGTCGCCGCGCCCCCCTCGTGCAGGAAATGCTTGTAGAGGCGGAACGGGGTGCTCGACGCGTTCGCCCAGGCCTCGCCGTAGCTGTTGTTCGATTCCCGGTTCCGGCGCTCGACATCGTAGAACTCCCCACGCCCGAACATTCCCCCTTCCTGGCAGGCGCCGTTGTCCGACGGGAAGAGGATCAGGGTGTCATCCAGCAGGCCGGATTCCCGGAGATGGTCGGTGAGCTTGCCGATGTTCTGGTCGATGCGGTCGATCATCGCGGCGTAAACCGCCATCTTGAGGTCCATCTCATCCCGCTTCGACTCGTCGAGCGTCTCCCAGGGCGGGATGCCCTCGGTCCTCGGCGAGAGGGGCCAGGAGGGGTCGATCAGCCCGAGGTCGACCTGCCGCTCGTAGCGCCGCTCGCGGAGCTCATCCCAGCCGATCTTGTACCGGCCGCGATATCGGGCGATGTCCTCCTCGAAGGCCTGCAACGGCCAGTGCGGGGCGGTGTACGCCAGGTAGAGGAAGAACGGGTCTTCGCTCCGGTCGCCCCGCCGATGCTCGACGATGAACCGGATCGCGTGATCGGTGAACGCGTCGGTGGTGTAGAACGGCCGGTCGGTGGCGCTCTCCAAGGCCGTGACGCCGTCATTCCCGGACGTCAGCCCGCGAGGCAAGGCGGGGTGGAAATGCCGGGTCGCCCCGCTGATGCAGCCGAAGAAGCGGTCGAAGCCGCGTTGCAGCGGCCAGCACTCCCGCCGGTCGTTCCCGAGGTGCCACTTGCCGGTCATCAGCGTGGCGTAGCCCGCCGGCCGGAGGACCTCGGCGGCCGTGACGCAACGGTCGTTGAGGAAGCCTCGATAGCCGTCGACCCCCAGGTCGTGCTGCGACGAGCCGGGGGGGCTGGTCATGTGGCCGATGCCCGTCTGGTGCGGGTGCAGGCCGGTCATCAACGTCGCCCGCGTCGGGCAGCAGCGGCCGGTGTTGGTGAACTGCGAGAATCGGACCCCGCCCCGTGCCAGCGCATCGAGATTCGGCGTCTCGATCTCGCCGCCGTGATAGCCGAGGTCCGAGAACCCCAGGTCATCGACCATGATCAGCACGATGTTCGGCCGCTCCGCCGCCTGGCCGACGCCGGTCGAACCCGTCAGGCAGAGGAGGATGGCCACCAGGGTTCTCGATACGCGTTTCATCGCTTGTTCCACCCCCCAGGGTCGAGAATCAGGCCGGGCAAGCCGAGGGCGAAGCCGTCGGTCGGCACGCCCCGCGGACCGCGAGCCGATCCCATCGTGCCGGATGGATGGAGTGTACCGGATCGACCGGGCCTTCGCCGCAGTAGCCCTCCGGAATCCAGCCCCGTCCGAAGTTGACAGTTCAGCCGTGGGCAGGGGAGCACATCCCTTGGGCCAAGTGGACAGTGGACTTCCCCACGGATGGCGGGCGCCCGGTTAAGAGCGTAAGCTCGAACCCAGGAGTCCACCGATGCCGACGACACGACGTACATTCACACCCGAGTTTAAGGCCGAGGCCGTCAAGCTCGTCACCGAGCAGGGACGCAGCTTCGTCGAGGTCGCCCGCGACCTCGATATCGGCGGGAGCACACTGCGCGGTTGGCGGCAGGCCCTCGACAAGGACGGCCCCCACGCCTTCCCGGGTCGCGGGAATCCGCCCGCCCTGGAGGAGGAGCTGCGTCGCCTGAGGGCCGAGGTCAAGCGGCTGACGATGGAGCGTGACATCCTGAAAAAAGCGACGGCCTTCTTCGCCAGGGAGTCGTCATGAGATACGACTTCGTCGAACGCCACCGGGGTCGATGGCCGGTCCGGACGATGTGCCGGGTCCCGCGTGTCTCCCCGGTTGGTTACTACGACTGGCGGGGAAGGCCGCAGAGTCGCACGGCGGCCAGGCGCGTTGGGATACCTCTCGCCAAGCGAGTACGAACGAGCCGGATAAACCGTTAACCGGGCGCCCGCCATCCCTGGGGAAGTCCAGTTCGACCTGGAGATGACCAGGGGCGACTGCGAGGAGTACCTCAAGGGGCAGGAGGTCCCGCACGAGGTGCCCAGGAGCGCCTGCGTGTTCTGCCCGTACCGCCCGAACGCCGAGTGCCGCCTCTTGCGGGACACCGACTCGGCGGGCTGGGCCAGGGCCGTCGAGGTGGACGATCGCTGCGAAAGCCCGGAACGGTCGCCAACCGCAGCCTGGAGCAGGCGATCTACCTCCACCGGTCCTGCCTGCCGCTGGTCGAGGTGGATCTCGGCGGCAGGGGCGTGACCGGCGGGGTCGCCCACTCGGCGTGCGAAGGAATGGGCGGGGTTTGATCCGAATCCAGGGAGCCGGAAGGCGGGGCATTGTAGGCGACCCGTCCCTCCTTCGAGGCGATTGAATCGCTGGTCCATCAACGGAGGACGCCCTGGTCCCGAAGGTCCAAGCAGGGGAGACGATCCATGCCCGGATCGGTTAGGATGGACGGGATTCCGGGGGGCGACTCCGCGTCACCGGCACGAGGCCGGCCGTCGTGGGCGAGCGGCTCGCAAGCTCCCCGTCGTCTGTGGCACCGAATGCGGGCAGGGAACGAGGATGTCCCAGAGAGCGAGATTCGAGCCGCTCGGCCCGGAGCGCCAGGGTGACGGGCGACCGGAGGACGGGGATGGTCCCGTCGCCCAGGGCCGGGCGGATGGGGCCGTGCCGGCATCCAGCAGCGACTCGGCCCCGCCTGCGCCGCAGGGCTGGGCCGAGTCGCTGCTGGATGCCGAGGAGCCGATCCTGGCGATGATCGGCGCCGGACGGCCCCCGGCCGAGGTGCTCGACGCCCTCTGCCGCATGATCGAGGCGCTCTGCGCCGGGGCCACCTGCTCGGTCCTGCTGCTCGACGCCGACGGCAAGGCCCTCCGGTGGGCGGCCACGCCGAGCCTCCCTCGGGCGTATCGGGATGCGGTCGAGGCCGTGCCGGTCGGCCCCGGATGCGGCTCCTGCGGCACGGCGGCCCACTCCGGCGAGGTCGTCGTCGCCGAGGACATCGCCGCCGACCCGCTCTGGGAACGCTGCCGGGAGGGGCCGCTGGCGGTCGGCCTGCGGGCCTGCTGGTCGGTCCCCATCCGCTCGTCGGCCGGCGGCGTGCTGGGCACCTTCGGCACGTTCCTGCCCGAGCCCCGCCGACCCGCCGGCCACGAGCTGCGGGCCTGCCGTCGGGCGGCCCACCTGGCGGCCGGCGCCCTCGAGAGGGACCGGTCCGAGGGCATGTATCGCCGGATCGTCGAGGCGGCCAACGAGGGGATCTGGACCCTCGATGCCGACCAGCGGACGACCTTCGTCAACGCCCGCATGGCCCAGATGCTCGGCTACACGGCGGAGGAGATGCTCGGGCGGTCGGCCTGGGACTTCACCTTCGAGGAGGACCGCCCCGAGGGCCTGCGGCGCTGGGGGCGACGCCAGTCGGGCGAGGCGGGGCGGGGGGAGTTCCGGCTGAGGCGCAAGGACGGCACGGAACTCTGGGCCCAGACCTCGACCAGCCCGAGCTTCGACGCCGAAGGCCGCTTCGTCGGGGCGCTGGGGATGTTCGCCGACATCACCGGGCGCAAGGAGGCCGAGGAGGCGGCCCGTCGGCAGGCCCGGCTCACCGGCGTGATCGCCGAGAACGCCACCACGGCCATCTTCCTGATGGATGCCGAGGGCCGCACCACCTTCATGAACCCGGCCGCCGAGGCGATGACCGGCTACACCCTCCGGGAGGCCGAGGGCCGGGGGCTGCACGAGCTGGTCCATCACCACCGACCCGACGGGTCGCCCTTCCCGATGGACCAGTGCCCCATCGGCCGGCATGCCCTGGCTCGGCGGGAGCTGCGGGGCCACGAGGACGTGTTCATCCACAGGGACGGCACCGCCTTCCCCGTCCGCTGCGCCGCCCGGCCGATCGTCGAGGGCGGCTCGCTGGCCGGGATCGTCCTGGAGGTGCAGGACATCACCGAGCAGCGGCGGGCCGAGGAGGCGCTGCGGGCGGGCGAGGAGCGGTTCCGGGGGCTCATGGAGCAGGCCCCCTTCAGCATCCAGGTGTTGTCGCCGGACGGGCGGACCCTGCGGGTGAACCGGGCCTGGGAGGAGTTGTGGGGCCTCACCCTGGACACGCTCGCCGACTACAACATGCTCGGCGACCCCCAGCTCGAATCGAAGGGCATCCTGCCGTACCTCCGCCAGGCCTTCGCGGGCGAGCCGGCCGCGGTGCCGGCCATCGA
This sequence comes from Tautonia sp. JC769, assembly GCF_040717455.1. Taxonomy (NCBI): domain Bacteria; kingdom Pseudomonadati; phylum Planctomycetota; class Planctomycetia; order Isosphaerales; family Isosphaeraceae; genus Tautonia; species Tautonia sp. JC769. Next base: position 100,893 of record NZ_JBFEFH010000024.1, on the reverse strand, counting down.
GTATGACCCGAACGAGACCCTCCCCCGGCGGACTCGCCACGAAGACCCCCGACGTTGGGTCTCGGCCGTCGCCTACCCGCTCAGGGACGCCGCCGGTCGGGTCAGGGAGGTGGTCCTGGTCCATGAGGACATCACCGAGCGGAGGAGGGCCGAGGAGGCGCTGCGGGGGAGCGAGTTTCGATTCCGCCTGCTGGCCGACGCCATGCCGCAGATCGTCTGGGTGACGAGGCCCGACGGCTACCACGAGTACTACAACCGCCGCTGGTACGAGTACATCGGCTGCACCCCGGAGGAGTGCCTGGGGCACGGCTGGAACGCCCCGCTCCACCCCGACGACCGGCAGCGGAGCATCGACCGCTGGGAACTCGCCCTCCGCACCGGCGAGCCCTACGAGATCGAGTACCGCTTCCGGTCGAAGGAGGGCGAGTACCGCTGGTTCCTGGCCAGGGCGATGCCGGTGCGGGACGACGCCGGGCGGATCGAGCGGTGGTTCGGGACGTGTACCGACATCGAGGACATGAAGCGGTCCGAGGAGGCCATTCGGGAGGGAGACCGCCGCAAGGACGAGTTCCTCGCCACGCTGGCCCACGAGCTGCGAAACCCCCTGGCCCCGATCCGGACGGTCCTGCACCTGATGCGGGAGCCGGCCGAGGGCGGCCACGAGGCGGAGCGGGCGATGGCCGAGCGGCAGGTGGCCCACCTGGCGAGGCTGATCGACGACCTGATGGACGTGGCGAGGATCAGCAAGGGCAAGCTGGAGCTGCACACGGAGGTCGTGGACCTGCACACGGTCGTGCGGCAGGCCATCGAGACGGCACGCCCCCAGATCGAAGACCGCCGCCACCGGCTGAAGGCCTCGCTCCCCGAGGGGCCGATCCGGCTGGAGGCCGACCCGACGAGGCTGGAGCAGGTCTTCTGGAACCTGCTGAACAACGCCGCCAAGTACACCGAGCCGGGCGGGCGGATCGACCTCTCGGCGGAGGCCGTGGACGGCCGGGTCGTCGTGCGGGTGCGGGACACGGGCCTCGGCATCGCCCCCGAGATGCTGCCCCACGTGTTCCAGATGTTCGTCCAGGTCGGCGACCACAGGCAGTATGCCCAGGGCGGGCTGGGGATCGGCCTGGGCCTGGTGCGGACGCTGGTCGAGCTGCACGGCGGCTCGATCACGGCGCACAGCGAGGGGCCCGGCACGGGCAGCGAGTTCGTCGTCCGGCTGCCCGTGCCCCTGGCCTCGCCGCCGGAGCCGAGCCCTCCGGGAGGCGATCGGCGTCAGGACTCCGAGGGGGATTTGCCCCGACGCCGCATCCTGATCGTGGACGACAACGCCGATGCGGCCAATGTCCTGGCCAAGCTGCTGGGGTGGGTCTACGGTCAGGAAGTACGGGTCGCCCACGACGGCCCGGCGGGGCTGGAGGCGGCCGAGGCGCTCCGACCCGAGGTCATCCTGCTGGACATCGGGCTGCCGGGCATGGACGGTCATGAGGTGGCACGCCGGCTCCGGGGCCGCCCCGAAACCGGGCGGGCGACGCTGGTGGCCCTGACCGGCTGGGGCCAGGAGTCCGACCGTCGGCGGTCCAGGGAAGCCGGGTTCGACCACCACCTCGTCAAGCCGGTGGACCCCGACGACCTGATCGAACTGCTCCGCAACATCGGCCCCGGCCCCTCCCCGGCCGACGGCCGACCGTCCCCGTGACGGCCCCGATCCTCCTTCGAGCCCGACGGGCGGGGGACGCCGGACGGGCGTGCGTCCGTCGGAGCGACCGGATATAATTCCGTTGTTGAACTATTTGACTCTCGAATGGGCGACGCCTATCATGTCGGCGAGCGGCGAGAAGTGCGGGCCGGACTCCTGCGGGATCATGGCGAACCTCTGGCGGCTGATCCAGGCCGTCGTGGACGACTCGGAGCCGGCGCTGGAGGCGCTGGGCCTGTCGGCCAAGGCGTTCTTCCTGCTGGAGGCGGTCGGGGAGCACCCGTTCCCCGCCGTGCTCGCCCGCCGGATGCACCTGCCGCCGCCGACGGTGACGTACCTCGTCAAGCAGTTGGAGGAGCGGGGCTTCGTGATCCGCCAGCCCGAGCCGGGAGACCTGCGGAAGTTCCGCCTGGTCCAGACGGAGGCGGGGCGGGAGGCGCTGCGGCGGGGCAGGGAGGCGCTGAGCCTTGCCCTGGGCAAGCGGCTGGGGCGGCTGGACAGGGGCGAGGTCATCACCTTCGACCGGATCGTCGGGCGGCTCGTCGGCAACGGCGAGGCCCCCGAAGCCTGAGCTGATGGGAATCCGATCGCCGGGGAGAGGCCGCCACGGTCGTCGTGGGCGGCCCCGGAGATCGTCCGTACCTGACTGGGGGAGCGTCGTGATGGGTCTCCAAGGGAAAGTCGCCGTCGTGACCGGGGGATCGAGGGGCATCGGCCGGGCCATCGCCCTGCGGTTGGCTCAAGACGGGGCCTTGGTCTGCGTCAACTACCGGAGCAACGCCGAGGCGGCCCGAGCCGTCGTCGGGGAGGTCGAGGCGGCCGGCGGCGAGGCGTTCGCCCTCCCGGCCGACGTGGGATCGGTCGAGCAGGTCGGCCGGTTCTTCGAGGCGCTCGACGCCGAGCTGGACGCCCGCCGGGGCGACCGCCGGTTCGACATCCTGGTCAACAACGCCGGGATCGCCGAGATGCTCACGGTCGGCTCGACCGACGAGGAGGCGTTCGACCGGGTCTTCGCCACCAACGTCAAGGGGCCGTTCTTCGCCGTCCAGCACGCCCTCCCCCGCCTTCGGGACGGCGGCCGGGTCATCAACGTCTCGTCGAACCTCTCCCGCAACCCGGTGCCGATGGCGATGGCCTACTGCATGACCAAGGCGGCGATCGACAACTTCACCGTCGGCCTGGCGATCGAACTCGGCCGGCGGGGCATCACGGTCAACACGCTGGCCCCCGGCCTGACGGCCACCGACCTGAACGCCTCGATGCGGGACGACCCGAGGCTCGTCGAGATCTACTCGGCCAGGACGGCGCTGGGTCGGATCGGCGAGGTGAATGACATCGCCAGGGCGGCGGCGTTCCTGGCCTCCGACGACTCGGCCTGGGTGACCGGGCAATACCTCGAGGCCAGCGGCGGGCTCGGCCTGGTGGCACCCGGCCACGACTGAGCGACGAATCCCGACCGCCTCATCTCGATTGCAAGGACTTCATTCAGGACGGAGACCGGACCATGCGCTATCGGCTGCTCGGCAACTCGGGCCTTCGGGTCTCGGAGCTGTGCCTCGGGACGATGACCTTCAGCGAGGACTGGGGCTGGGGCTCGTCGAAGGACGAGAGCCGCACGATCCTCGACGCCTTCTTCGAGGCCGGCGGCAACTTCATCGACACGGCCAACGTCTACACCCAGGGCATGAGCGAGACGCTGCTGGGGGAGTTCCTCCAGGGCCGCCGGGACTCGGCCGTGCTGGCGACGAAGTACACCAACGCCGCCCCCGGCACCGACCCCAACGCCGCCGGCAACCACCGCAAGAACATGATGCGGGCGGTCGAGGCCAGCCTGAAGCGGCTGAAGACCGACTACATCGACCTGTACTGGCTCCACGTCTGGGATCGGATGACGCCGCTGGAGGAGGTGATGCGGGCCTTCGACGACCTCGTGCGGCAGGGCAAGATCCTGTACGCTGGCGTCTCCGACATGGCGGCCTGGGCGGTCGCCAGGGCGAACACGCTGGCCGAGCTGCGGGGCTGGTCCCCCTTCGTCGGCCTCCAGATCGAATACAGCCTGATGGAGCGGACGGTCGAGCGGGAGCTGCTGCCGATGGCCGAGGCGCTGGGGATCGGCGTGACCGCCTGGTCGCCGCTGGCCGGCGGCCTGCTGACCGGCAAGTACGTCGAGGGCCGGGCCGAGGCCGACGCCCGGATGAACAGCGAGATGATGAAGCAATTCGCCCAGGGCCGGGAGCGGCCCGAGGCGATCGCCGCCGAGGTCGTGGCCGTCGCCCGAGAGGTCGGCCGGTCGCCCGCCCAGGTCGCCCTGGCCTGGCTCCGCCAGCGTCCCGTGCCGGTCATCCCGATCATCGGGGCCCGGCGGCCGGAGCAGTTCCGGGACAACCTGGCCTGCCTCGACCTGACGATCGGCCCCGAGCATCTCGCCCGGCTCGACGAGGCCAGCCGGATCAGCCTGGGCTTCCCCCACGACTTCTACGACAACGAGATGGTGAAGTCGCTGGTCTATGGCGGGATGATCGACCGCATCGACGCCTGAGCCGGGCTCCGGGATGGGGGGCCGCCCCGATCGGCGACGTGGGGCGAACCTCCCCCCGGCTCGGGGTGTCACCCCCGTCGGGGCGAGGATCGTGCCCCGGTCGAACGGCGGGGCCTGGCCCGCCGTATCCGCCTGGGAGAGAATCGCTCCCGTGGGGGAGTGTGGCAGGGCGATTGATCCCGGCGAGGAGGCGAGTCATGGGCGAGGCAGGGGGATCGACCGGCGATCGGGTCGCCGTGGCGGAGGACTTCGTGGCCGAGGCCCGGACGGGCCTGGAGACGGCCGTCGCCCTGATCCGGCACGGCGTCGGCCAGCTCGACGACGAGCAGGTCTGGTGGCGGCCTCGTGAGGGGATGAACTCGGCCGGCAACCTGCTGCTGCACCTGGCCGGCAACCTCCGCCAGCGGTTCGGCTCGGTCATCGGCGGCGAGCCCGACGGCCGGGACCGCTTCGGCGAGTTCACCGAGCGGGGGCCGATCCCGAAGGAGGAACTGCTCCGCCGCTTCGAGGAGGCCGCCCGCCGGGCCGACGAGATCCTGGCCGGTCTCACGCCCGAGCGGCTCGCCGAGACCTGTCGCGATCAACTCCTCGCCGGGACGGCCGAGAAGACGGTGCTCGGCGTCGTCCTCCAGACCTTGACCCACCTGCACGGGCACGCCCAGGAGATCCTGCACCTGACCCGGTTGCAACTGGGCGAGGGCTACGCCTTCCGGCAGCCGTCGGGCGTGCCGCCCGAGCTGAGGGGCGGGGCCTGATCGGCCGCTGCGACGACGGGAGCGACGGCGTGATCGCCCCCTCCTGGATTGGATTGGAGTCCCCGATGGGCAAGGTGTATGACGGCATCGACGACCAACTGGCGGGATTCATCGGCCGGCAGCACGTCTTCTTCGTCGGGACCGCCCCGACCGGCCCGCAAGGCCACCTGAACGTCTCGCCCAAGGGGCTGGACACCTTCCGCATCCTCGGTCCGCACACGGTGGCTTACCTCGACCTGACCGGCAGCGGCATCGAGACGGTCGCCCACCTGCGGGACAACGGCCGGATCACGATCATGTTCTGCGCCTTCAAGGGCCGCCCGCTCATCGTGCGGCTCTACGGGCGGGGCCGGGTCGTCGAGCCTGGTGACGGCGAGTGGGATCATCTCATCGCCGGCTTCCCCGACTACCCCGGCGTCCGATCGGTGGTCGTCGTGGACGTGGAGCGGGTCGCCGACTCCTGCGGCTATGCCGTGCCGCTCTACGAGTTCAAGGGCGAGCGGTCCCAGCTGATCGCCTACGCCGAGAACAAGGGGCCGGAGGCGATGGAGGACTACAAGGCCCGCAAGAACCGGGAGAGCATCGACGGGCTGCCCGGACTCCGGGGCGTTCGGGACTGACGCCGATCCTCATGGAGTCGGCGGGGCGTCCGGGAGTCGGTCATCGCCGACCTCCCGGCCGGGAGCCCCCCGCTCCCCCGAGGCACGCCCGTCACGCATCGCCGCCGACGGTCACGGCGGGCGCCCGCCGCCGGGGGGACGTGGCGGCGAAAGCGATCAGGCCCGCCGTCGTCATCGCCAGGCCGACCACGCAGACCCCTCGCCAGCCGGCCAGGCCCCAGCCCCAGGCGCCGCAGTAGGAGCCGATCGCCCCGCCGACGAAGGCGGCGACCATGTAGGCGGTGTTCATCCGGCTGCGGGCCTCGGGCCGCACGGCGAAGATGCGGGACTGATTCGAGATGTGCGCCGACTGCGCCCCCAGGTCCATCAGGACCACGCCCCCCACCAGGCCCCACAGCGACTCGCCCAGGCCCAGGAACACGGCGAAGGCGAGCAGGACGCAGGCCAGCCCCGCCCCGATCGTCGTGCGGGGGCTGCGGCGGTCGGCCAGCCGGCCCGCCAGCGGGGCGGCCAACGCCCCGGCCACGCCCACCAGGCCGAACATCCCGACCACCCCGGCGTCGTAGCCAAAGGGGGGGCCGGTGAGGTGGAAGGCCAGGGTCGTCCAGAAGGCGCTGAAGGCCCCGAAGCCGGCCGCCCCGAACAGGCACGACTGCCGCAGTGCGGGCTCCTCCCGCAGCAGCCCGCCGAGCGACCGCAGCAGGCCGAGGTAGCTCATCGTCGAGTGCTCCGGCCGGGAACGGGGCAGCAGCGCCCGCAGCGCCAGGGCGAGGCCGACCATCAGGGCGGCGGCCAGGGCGTACATCGCCCGCCAGCCGAGGTGCTCTCCCACCACGCCGCTGACCGTCCGGGCGGCGAGGATGCCGATGAGCAGGCCGCTCATCACCGTGCCCACCACCCGGCCCCGCTCCTCCGGGGCGGCCAGGTGGGCGGCGAAGGGGACGAGCAGCTGCGGGGCGATGGTGGTGACGCCCACGGCCAGGCTGGCGGCGGCCAGCCAGGGGTAGCCCGGTGCGGCCGCCACGCCGAGCAGGGCGATCGTGACGGCCCCGAGCGTCGTGAGGATGAACGACCGCCGCTCCAGCCGGTCGCCCAGGGGGACGAACAGGAGCATGCCGGCGGCGTAGCCGACCTGCGAGAGCATGGCGACCGTCCCCATGCGCCGGTCGGGGACGCCGAGGTCGGCGGCCATGTCGGCCAGGAGCGGCTGGGCGTAGTAGAGGTTGGCGACGGACAGGCCGCTGCCGACGGCCAGGGCCCACAGGGTGCGTCGTCCGATCATGAGTGCTTATGTCCAGGAAGGCGTGTTTCCCGATCCGATCGTCCCGGCGTCGTGGCCTCCGCCACCGGGCCGGTCTCCGGGGTTCGTGGGCGGGCTGGCATCGGACTCGCCCGGGCGTGGTGGCGATCCCCGGCGTCGGCCCCGATGCCCGGCCAGGGGGTCTCCCGTGACCAGCCCTGCTCGGCCAGCGTGGGGTAGTCCGTGTAGCCGTGGTCGTCGCCGCCGTAGAACGTCCGCACGTCCCCGGCGGCCAGGGGGGCGTCGAGCCGGAATCGCTCCACGAGGTCCGGATTGGCGATGAACGGCCGGCCGTACACGATGAGGTCGGCCCGACCCGCCTCGATCGCCTCCCGCCCCGAGGCCCAGGTGAAGCCGCCCACCGCCAGCAGCGTGCCGGTGTAGGCCGACCGCAGGAGATCGACCGGGTTGAACGGCGGTGCGGTCCCCCGAGAGTAGCCGCTGTCGTAGCCGACGTGGAGGTAGGCCAGCCCGAGCGGGTCCAACTGCCGGGCGAGGTGGGTATAGGTCTCGGCCGGGTCGTCGTCGAAGGTGTCGTTGACGGTGAAGCCGGGGGCGACCTTGATGCCGACCCGATCGGCCCCCCGCACCTCGCACAGGGCCTCGATCACCTCCAGCGTGAAGCGGGTCCGCCCCTCCAGCGAGCCCCCGTAGGCGTCGGTGCGGCGGTTCGACCCGGTGACCTGGAACTGGTTCGGCAGGTAGCCGGTCGCCGCATGCAGTTCCACCCCGTCGAAGCCGGCGGCGACGGACAGCTCCGCCGCCCGTCGGTATTCCCCGACCACGGCGGGGATCTCCGCCGTCTCCAGCGGGCGGGGCGTCTCGAACGGCGCCTTCCCGGCGAAGGTGTGGATCTCCCCCGAGACGGCGACGGCCGACGGTGCGACCGGCAGCGCATTGCCCGGCAGCAGCGACGAGTGGGAGACCCGCCCGGCGTGCATCAGCTGGACGAAGATGCGGCCCCCGGCGTCGTGAACCGCATCGGTCACCCGTCGCCAGCCCGCCGCCTGCTCCTCGGTGTGCAGGCCGGGCGGGGAGGTGTACCCCCGGCCCATGGGGCTGGGGTGCGTCCCCTCGGTGATGATCAGCCCCGCCGAGGCCCGCTGGGCGTAGTACCGCACCATCCGCTCGCCGGGGACGCAGCCCTCGTCGGCCCGGATGCGGGTCATGGGCGACATGACGATCCGGTTCGGCAGCTCCAGCGGCCCGACCCGCACCGGCGTGAAGAGTCCCGGTTGTCCCCGCATGGCTCGGTCTCCCCGTCCCTTTCGTGAACTCGATCGCTTGCCACGACACCCGGACGACTTCGGCACGTCGTGGGCGTCCCGAGGCGCTCCCGACGTGCCTCCCGCCGATCCGGGCCCATGCCTCCGGCCTGGCGTGGGGGGGCGGAGGGGCGTCCGGCAGCGACCTGGTTCGCCTCGGCGGTCCCCGCTCCACCCCGGCCACGATGTCGTCGAAGGGGGGCAACCCCGCCTCGACGACCCACTCCTCCGCCGTGAGCGGTCAGAAGGCGAAGCACTCGCATCCGAGCCCGAAGGGGCGGTCCTGCCCGCCCCGGCGGGCCGTGTCGAGCAGGCGGTGGAGCAGCCCATGATGGCGGCACGCCTGGGCCGGGGCGACGACGGAGCGGGCCTCCGGGCGGTCGCCCAGGTGATCGCCGCCGTAGGCCCCCACCGGCGACCACTCGGGCAGCACCGGCGGCGGGGGCGGGGCCAGCCCGGCGAACTCCCCGGCCCCGTACACGACCCGGCCGCCGACCACCGTCAGCACCGACTCGATCGCCTTGATCTCCGCCTCCGGCACCGAGAAGTAGTCCGCCGAGAGGACCGCCAGGTCGGCGAGCTGGCCGGGGGCGATGCGACCCTTCGTGCCCTCCTCGCCCGAGAACCAGGCGCTCCCGGCGGTGTACCGGCGGAGGGCCTCGGTGCGGCCCAGCCGGTTGTCCTCGCCGTACAGCGGCGTGCCGCCGACGGTCCGGCCCGCCGTCATCCAGTACAGCGCCACCCACGGGTTGTAGCTGGCCACTCGGGTGGCGTCGGTGCCGGCCCCCACCGGGATGCCCATGCGGAGCATCGTGGCGATCGGTGGCGTCCGCCGGGCGGCATCGGCCCCGTACCGGTCGAGGAAGTACTCGCCCTGGTACGCCATGCGGTGCTGCACGGCGATCCCGCCCCCGAGCGCCCGGACCCGCTCCAGGTTCCGCTCGGTGACCGTCTCGGCGTGGTCGAAGAACCAGCGCAGTCCGTCGAAGGGGATGTCCCGGTCGACGGACTCGAACACGTCGAGGAACCGGCCGATCGACTCGTCGTAGGTGGCGTGCAGGCGGAACGGCCAGCGATTTTCGACCAGCAGGCGGACGACCCTGCCCAGATCCGCTTCCATCGAGGCGTCCAGATCCGGCCTCGGTTCCAGGAAGTCCTCGAAGTCGGCCGCCGAGAAGGCGAGCATCTCGCCCGCCCCGTTCATGCGGTAGAAGTCGTCCCCGTCGCCGGGCTTCGTCATCCCGACCCACTTCGAGAAGTCGTCGAACTCCTCCTTCGGGCGCTGGGTGAACAGGTTGTAGGCGACCCGGACGGTCGTCTCGCCCCGGCGGTGCAGCGCCTCGATGACCTGGTAGTCCTCCGGGTAGTTCTGGTAGCCGCCCCCGGCGTCGATGGCGCTGGTGACGCCCAGGCGGTTCAGCTCCCGCATGAACTGCCGGGTCGAGTTCTCCCTGTGCTCCGGCGGCAGCGCCGGCCCCTTGGCCAGCGTGGCGTAGAGGATCGTGGCGTTGGGGCGGGCGATCAGCATGCCGGTCGGGTTGCCGGCCCTGTCCCGCCGGATCTCGCCGCCGGGCGGGTCGGGCGTGTCTCTGGTATAGCCGACGGCCCGCAAGGCCGCCCGGTTGAGCAGGGCCCGGTCGTAGAGGTGCAGGACGAAGGCCGGGGTGTCGGGGGCGGCGGCGTTGATCTCGTCCAGGGTGGGCATGCGGCGCTCGGCGAACTGGAACTCGGTCCAGCCGCCTACGACCCGGACCCACTGCGGCGGCGGCGTGCGGCGGGCCTGCTCCCGGAGCATCCGCAGGGCGTCGGCGAGGCTCGGCACGCCGTCCCAGCGGAGTTCCAGGTTGAAGTTCAGCCCGCCCCGGATCAGGTGGATGTGCGAGTCGTTCAGGCCGGGGACCGCCGTGCGGCCCCGCAGGTCGAGCACCTGCGTCCGGTCGCCCCGGAGGGCGAGCACGTCCCGATCGTTGCCCACGGCGACGAACGTGCCGCCCCGCACGGCGGCGGCCTCGACGAAGGGGTGCTGATCGTCCAGGGTGGCGATCCGCCCATTGTGGAGGATCGCCTCGGCCGGCTCTCCGGCGAATTCGGATCGGTTCATGGCTCGCTCCTCGGGTTCCGGCGTCACCCGGCGACCCCGCCGAGGGGCCGCCGGAGACCTCACCAGGGATCGCTCACCGGCTGGATGCGGCCTGATAGCTCGTGATCAGGTTGCGATAGGCAGGCAGCCGGTCGCCCAGCAGCCGGGCGAGGCCCTCCATGTCCCGCCGCCAGTCCCGCTGGAGTTCGCCGGCCACGGCGAACCAGCTCGTCATCGACGCCCCGGCCTGCTGCATCCGCATCAGGGCGGCGTCCCGCACGGATTTGTTGAACGTCCCCGAGGCGTCGGCGACGACGAACACCTCGTACCCCTCCCGCAGCGCCGAGAGGGCCGGGAACGCCACGCACACGTCGGTCACCACGCCGGCCATGATCAGTTGCTTGCGGCCGGTCGCCTTCACGGCGGCGACGAACTCCTCGTTGTCCCAGGCGTTGATCTGGCCGGGGCGGGCGATGAACGGGGCGTCGGGGAAGAGTGCCTTCAGCTCGGGCATGATGACGCCGTTCGGCCCCTGCTCGAAGCTGGTGGTGAGGATCGTCGGCAGCTCGAAGAACTTCGCCGTCTCGGCCAGGGCCAGGACGTTGTTGCGGAACTCGTCGGGGCCGTAGTCCTGCACCAGCGAGAGCAGGCCCGACTGGTGGTCGATCAGCAGCACGGCGGCGTCGTCGACCGACAGCCGGGAGGGGATCGAAGGCGAGTTGGACATGGGATTCTCCGTCGGGTTCGAGGGATGCGTGGACTCGGGTTGCGGGGGCTCGGGGGACTCATTCACCGGACACGAGGCGTCGGGTGATCTCGGCGACGTGGCGACCCTGGAAGCGGGCGATCTCCAGCTCGATGGCGCTCGGCTGCCGCTTGCCGTCGGCCCCGGCCAGCGTGGTGGCCCCGTAGGGCGTCCCGCCGCCGATCTCGTCCATCTGCACGAGCTTCTGCTCGGAGTACGGCACGCCGACGATGATCATCCCGTGGTGCAGCAGCGTGGTGTGGAAGCTGGTGATCGTCGTCTCCTGGCCGCCGTGCTGGCTGGCCGTGGAGGCGAAGACGCTGCCCACCTTGCCGACGAGGGCGCCCGAGAGCCAGAGCCTCGTCGTGCGGTCGAGGAAGTTGCGCATCTGGGCGCACATGTTGCCGAAGCGGGTCGGCGTGCCGAAGAGGATGGCGTCGGCCTCGGCCAGCTGGTCCGGCTCCATGACCGGGACGTGGGCGAACGCCGCCCGTGCGGCCTTCGCCCCGCTCTTCTCCAGGGCCTCCTCGGGGACCAGCTCGGGCACCTGATAGAGCGCCACGTCCGCTCCCTCGACCCGCCGGGCGCCCTCGGCGACGGCCTCGGCCATCCGGTAGAGGTGGCCGTACATGCTGTAGAACACGACCTGGATCTTCACGACGAACGCTCCTGCTCTTGAGATACGGGATGATGGCCGCCGGTCTCCGATGACGGCGGACCCGGGATCTTCACTTCCTGAACGGTCCTCACGCCAGGTCGAACAGCAAGACCTCCGACGGCCCGTCGGCCCGGATCGCCAGGCCCGGCTCCTCGCCCATGGCGGCCCCGTCGCCGGCCTCCAGGCCGACGCCATTCAAGTCCACGCCGCCCCGCAGGACTTGCAGCCAGGCATGGCGGCCCGGTGCCAGCTCGTGGGAGACCACCCGGCCCCCGTCCAGCGTGGCGAGGTAGAGCCGGGCGTCCTGGCCGATCGTCAGCGAGCCGTTGCCCCCGTCGGGCGAGGCGACCAGCCGCAGCCGGTTCCGCCGCTCCTCTTCGGGGAAGGCCCGCTGTTCGTAGGACGGCTCCAGCCCCTCCCGCTCCGGCAGCAGCCAGATCTGGTAGAGGTGGACCGGCTCGGCGTCGGAGGGGTTGAACTCGCTGTGCGTGATCCCCGTGCCGGCGGTCATCCGCTGCAACTCGCCGGGGCGGATGACGCTCCCGGTGCCGAGGCTGTCCCGGTGCTCCAGCGCCCCGGAGAGGACGTAAGTGACGATCTCCATGTCGTTGTGCGGGTGCGTGCCGAAGCCCCGCCCCGGCGCCACCCGGTCCTCGTTGATGACCCGCAGGGCACGGAAGCCCATGTGGCGGCGGTCGATGTACCGGGCGAACGAGAAGGTGTGATACGTGTCGAGCCAGCCGTGGTCGAAGTGGCCCCGCTCGCCCGACTTGCGGACCCGGATCATGGATCGCTCCTTGGCTTTTACGCCGATAAATGACGTGTTAACTAACACCGCAAAAAAATTAAAGAAGGTCAGTCGGGCTCGGGGAGCGTCCGGCGGGCCTTCTCCAGCAGCCGGATCAGCTCCCCCAGCTCCGCCGGCGAGAGGTGGCCGACCAGCCGCCGGTGCAGGGCCGCCACGGGCTCGTCCAGCTTCGCCAGCAGGTCGATGCCCTTCGGGGTGATCGCCGCGAAGACGACCCGGCGGTCCTCGGTCGAGCGTTCCCGGCAGACCAGGCCCATGCCCTCCAGCCGGTCGATCAGGCCGGTGATGCCCGGGACGGCGGCGATCAGGCGGTCGGCGACCTCCAGGATCGGCAGCGGCTTGCCCTCTCCCCGGAGGATGCGCAGGACGTTGTACTGCGAGGGGGTCAGGCCGTGCTCCCGGAACAGCCGGGAGAAGCAGATGCCCAGGCGGTCGGCCGTGCGGGCGATGCTCAGCGTCGCCTCCTGCTCCAGCGAGTCGAACGGCCGTTTCTTCTTCAGCTCCTCCTGCAATCGACCCTCCGCCATGGCCTGTCTCCCGCCCGCAACTTGATCGTTATGTCGTTAGTTTACGCGCCAACGAAATGCGAGTCAAGGGGTCCACCGGTGGGGACCGGCTCCAAGTCGATGGTTACCGGCCCAGCCAGCGGGCCTGCTCGGGGTTGTAGCGGTCGCCAACGGCCACGCCGGGCCGGAAGGCGGTATCGAGACGGGCGAGCTCCTCGGCCGTCAGCTCGATGTCGACGGCCGCCACGTTCTCGTCGAGGTGATTCCGCCGCTTCATGCCGGGGATGGGGACGACCTGCTCCCCTCGGGACAGCACCCACGCCAGGGCGACCTGAGACGGCCTCGCCCCGTGGGCCAGGGCGACCTCCTCCAGGGGCCGCAGCAGGGCGAGGTTGCGGGCCAGGTTCCCCCCGGCGAAGCGGGCGTTCGTCGCCCGCCAGTCGCCCTGTGCGAGCCGCTGGGCATCGGTCAGCGTGCCGGTGAGGAAGCCCCGGCCCAGCGGGCTGAAGGGCACGAAGGCGATCCCCAGCTCCCGGCAGGCCGGCATCACCGTCGCCTCCGGCTCCCTCGTCCAGAGCGAGTATTCCGACTGGAGGGCGGCGATCGGGTGGGCGGCGTGCGCCCGCCGCAGCGTGGCCTCGGAGACCTCCGACAGGCCGATCGCCCGGACCTTGCCGGCGGCGACGAGATCGGCCATGGCCCCGACCGACTCCTCGATCGGCACATCCGGGTCGGCCCGGTGCAGGTAGTAGAGGTCGATCACGTCGGCCCGCAGCCGGGCCAGGCTCGCCTCGCAGGCCGATCGGATGCGGCCGGGCCGCCCATCGACCTCGACGACCGACTGACCCTCCGGCCCCGGTCGCCGGACGAAGCCGGTCTTGGTGGCGACGACCGCCTCGTGGCGTCGGCCCTCCAGGGCACGCCCGATCAGGGACTCGTTGTGGCCGTCGTCGCCGTAGGAGTCGGCGGTGTCGATGAGGGTGACGCCCAGGTCGAGGGCGAGGTTCAGCGTGGCGACCGACTCGGCCTCGTCGGCGGGTCCGTAGGAGCCGGACATCCCCCAGCAGCCCAGGCCGATCGCCGAGGCCCCGATCCCGCTGCGGCCCAGTTCTCTTCGCTTCATGCTCGTCTCCATCGTGACGGTCGGCAGTCGGCATGATACCCGACCCCGGCCGGATATCGGATGGACACGGCAGGCCGCATGACGTTCGCCAGGCCGTCGATCTCAGGCCGATGGAACGACTCCGTGGTCGGGCGACTGATGCGGCGGGCTCCACCGGGCAGGTGCGGCGGGTCTGATCCGGGCCTCCGTCATACGAGACACGAGGCCGCCCCGCCCTCCGGGCGTGCGTGGAGGACGACGATGACATCCGTGGTCGCCGTCGTTTCGATCCTCATCCTCTCCCCAACGGCCGGGGCCGACGAGCCCGCCCCCTTCCCGGGGGCCGTCAGCCGGTAAAACGGCCTCGCCCGCCATGACTTCCAGGTGGACGGGGCCGACGTGATCGTCGTCGAGCCCGAGAAACCCCTGCCGGGCAGGCCCTGGGCCTGGCGGGGAGCGTTCCTCGGGGCCCTCCCGAACGCCGACATCGAGTTGCTCAAGGCTCGTCATCGTTGGGCGAGGGTGTGGCGATCTGTGCCATTGTGCCGTCTCGCGCTTCGGAACGATGGTCGCCTCACTCTCTCGATCGTAACCCGCAAAATGGCCCGAGGGTCGAGTCGGGGCCAGTGCGGCAATCGGGGAATCCTGGAGCCTGCCATCTTTGCGCCTCGGTCGGCGTTGTCGTTTTTCCCGAAATTTGGTGCCCAAAACTCCAGGTGACGATTCTGTCGATTGTTCCCTCGCCAATCGCCGACTTGCATGCTTGCGATTGGCGAGCTACCGATCTCTCCTCGCGTGAGCCCCTCAAGGCGATGCTAGGGGATGATTCTGTGGCAGAAAAGGGACGCAGTCATCCACGCCACGTTGCAAGGTGGCACGCCAATTGGGCAATGCGGCTTTTCGGGACTTCTCGACTTGTACGGTATCGTGGACCCCGGGTTTCGGACCACGATCATGGGGATCGATCAGGCCGGCGTCGCTGGTGACGCTTTGGTCGATCAGCCAGGATCCCCGGACTGTCGGATGAACAGGGTGGAGTTCCCAGACTGATGCTTCGCGACGAAGCCCAAGCCTCGGAGACGCCCTCGGATGGCCTCCGCCGCGTCCTCGCCAATGATCTTGGTATGGGTCTCGAGCAGGAGCTTCCGGACCGAACTGAGGTCGGCGTACTCGAAGAGCTCGACCTCGCCGCCCTGGATGTCGACGATGAGCGTCGTCGGCCGGATCCTGGCCACCTCGTCGTTGAAGGAGAGGACCGGCACCTGGATGATCGTCGTGCCCCTCCCATCGGTGTCGAAGATCGAGGAGCGCGAGAAGCGGTCCGAGATGTGGAATTCGCGGTGGCCGGGCTCCGGGCCGAGCATGCAAGACTTCAACTCGGGCTCGACGCCGTTGAGGGCGTAGTTCTCCCGGATGAGCGACTCGAGCGTCGGGTTCGGCTCGTAGGAGAAGACGCGGCCAGGACCGGTCGCCTTCGCGCAGGCGATGGCCACCATGCCGATGCCGCCGCCGAGCTCCATGACGATGTCATCCGGCTCAAGGACCTCGGCCAGCAGGCGGCGCTCGTGCACGGTGTGCCGCCCGTCAAGGAGCTTGCGGATGTTGAACTCCGACATCCGGGGGTCGATCCGCATGGTGATGCCATCGATGGTGACCGTCGATCCATAGGGCGGCAACGGCCCGGGAGGCGGGGCGGGCTGGGGCTCGGGTCGACGGCGACCGAAGGTCTGTCGCAACCTCTCGTACCCCAACGGGCTGACAGAACCGATCACGACCCGGGCGAAGTACCGAGCCCCCGACATCAAGACGCTCATGGGAATACGAACCTCCGGCCTTCCTCAACCATCACTTGATGGCCAGGAACCCCTCGAAGCAAAGGTGCTTGAAGACGGTCATGATATCGCCGAAGCCGGCGCGACGCATCAGATCGATGTTGCCCTGGGTCGAGAACGGCTCGAGAACGCCCTTGAGGCTACGGCTCTTGTGGACGATCTCTCGTTCCTCGAACCCCTGTTCGAGCTTGAAGTCGACGTAGAGGGCGCTCATCATGTCCTGGAAGCGAGCATCCGGGGCCCGGACCTTCTCGAACATGATAAAGGCGCCCCCCCAGTTGAGGCTCGCATAGATCTTGTCGAAGAGCTGCTGGCGGCGAGCTGGGCGGATGAACTGGATCGTGTAGTAGGAGACGATCAGATCCGACGGCTCGAAGTCGACGTCGACCACGTCCGCCTCCCGGATCTCGACCGACCTCAGGCCGGCGCAGGAGGCCCGGGCGGCCTCGACCATCGCCTCCTCGACCTCGAGCCCGATGATCCGGACGTCCTTCGCCGCGTTCCGCTCGGCTAGCCGGCGGGACAGCGCGCCGGTCGAGCAGCCGAGCTCGTAGGCGACGGCGCCGTCGTAGAGGAAGAAATCCGAGAGGGCCGCGGCGATCTCATGGCCCTCGCGATAGCAAGGTACCGATCGTTCGATATGCTGCTCGAAGTGCTGGGCGACGTCACCGCCGAACGTCCAACGCGCGTTCGGGGCGGCGATCGTGTCGCCGACCTTCGGCACCGCGGGAGTCAGGGCGCCCGCCTCCTCTGGCTTCTCGTCGATCATGTGCGTGTCACTCCTCCGGCCTCGTCCCGGCCGGGGAGCATCCCCCCGGCGAGAGGGCCGGCATTGAGGTCCCACTCGTCGAATTGTTCCCCGACCAGCCGTGAGAGCACCTCCCGATCGGCCCGGAACGTCGATCGAAGCTCGTCGTCGATCCGTTGGGGCAGGGAGAAGGCCGGATCACTCGCCCTCGGGGCGAAGCGTGCAAACCTTGATCGTCCGTAAGACTTCACCGCCGACTTGACGCGATCCCGGGCGGCCGGGAACCGGGCGAAGTACCGGAGGATCGCCGGCGCGACTGTCCGTTCGGAGGTGACGTTGGCCCTCGGAAACCCCACGCCTGGGGCCTCCGAGATGCCGAGGAACTGGCAGATTCGCCGGAGCGACGGCAACGGCTCCGAGATGAGCTGCTCGAACCTCAGGATGAGGAACTGCTCGGGCCGGAAGAAGCGGCGGTACTGCTCCAGTTGATGACCATAGAGGCTTGCCGCCACGTAACTCGGGTCCTCCCGGATTGCCCGCTCCGGGCTCCGCCACTCGATCCCGGTCACGAGCCGGTGACGGTAGTGCGATTCGATTCGTTTGATTGGGTGCCGGATCACGTAAATCATCCGAACGTCTGGAAGCAGCTGATGGATGCGTTTTGGGGCCCCCCGGTAGACAGGGTCTCGCGTGTAGGAGTTGGAGGACTCACCGACAGCCCTCGCGTCGCCCGCCGCCGAGAATTGCGCCCGATACCATTCGGGGCCATTCCCCCAGGCGTGCTCCTCGGTGAAGAAGCGTAGCTCCTTCCGGGGATGCATGAACACCTCGGGGTGGTCGCTCAGCAAGCGGAAGAGGCTCTCCGTGCCGCACTTGGTGGCCCCAATGATCAGGAAGTTCGGGAGGCGACCGCCCGGGGATCGGCTCATCTTCTCGGTCTGCATCGCGACGGGCACCGTTGGGGTCTCCAGGGGGTCGTCGTCGGAGGCCTGACAGGGATCAAGGCGGATCGACCAGAGGGGCGAGGGCTGCGGGTTCAGGGGCTCTGGGCCTCGCCGACCTCCCAGCGCCTTGGCTGGAAGAAGGCCGACCGGCTCAGGACACGGCTCGCCTTGACGGTGAACCGGAACGAGTCGACCTGATCATAGGTGTCCAGGGCCTCACGAACGGCAATCTTGGCGCTGTAGCGGCCGGGGGCAATGCAGCAGTACGGGAGGTGGAGCCGCAGTTCTGAGCGGCCGGCCGGGATCGAGATGGACACGGAGTCGAGGTTCGTGCTCATGCTCAACAGCCGGTCCGACTCCCCGACCAGGGCGTTAACCATGACGGCCATGTCGCCCTCGGGGACGGGCCGATGGGCGAAGACGTCGACACAGAGGGTGGCGGGCTCGCCGCAGACCGGCCCGTCGATCGGCTCGCCATCGGGGCCACGGAAGCGGACCGATCGGATGTCCAGGCCGTAGCTCTCCTCGATCGGCCGCTCGGGGAGGTGCAGCACTCCTGCGTCGGAGATGTCGCCGCCGAGGCTCAGTTCCTCCTCATACTGCCTCAGCACCGATTCCGCGTCTCCGGAGGTCACGACCTCCCCCCGCTTCAGGTAGATCGCCGTCTCGCAGACGTTCAGCAGCGAGTAGGCGTTGTGCGAGACCATGATGAAGGACGTGCCCCGCGACCGGAGCTCGACCAGCCGACGTCGGCACTTCATGCGGAACCGGGTGTCGCCGACGGACAGGACCTCGTCGATCAGCAGGATGTCCGGCTCGATGTGGATGGCACAGGCGAAGCCCAGCCGGGCGGCCATCCCCGTACTGTACGTCTGAACCGGCGCGTCGAGCGCGTCGTCGACCTCGGCGAAGGCAATCACGTCCTCGAACCGGTCGTCGATCTCGGCCTTCGACAGGCCGAGGATGGACATGTTGGCGTAGATGTTCTCCCGCCCCGTCAGGATCGGGTTGAAGCCCGCCCCCAGGGCGATCAGCGGGGCGACGCGACCGACGAGCCGCGCGCTGCCGGCGTCGGGCTTGATCACGCCACTGAGAATCCGGAGCAGCGTGCTCTTGCCGGCGCCGTTGGCGCCGACGAGCCCGAGCGCCTCGCCCCGGCGCAGCTCCAGGGAAACGTCCCGCAGCGCCCAGAACTCGCCGCGACGCAGCGAGTGCCGCGCCCGACGCCGGCCGGTCAGCTCGCCGGCCACGTCCGCGACACCGTAGAAAAGCGAGCGTCGCAGGTCGCGGCAGAATCGCTTGTGAAGCCCCTCGGCGGAAATCACGACGTCGGGGTCGGGTCGAGTCGGTTCTGCTCCGACGTCGGGGGGTGGACTCGCCTGGGCGGCCATCGTCATGAGGTCATCCTCTCGATCGCGTGGGGCATGGCCAGTCGGAAGGCGACCCAGGAGCCGAGCAGGACGGCTGGGGTCAGTCCTGCCACGACGGCAAACGCCAAGGGATCGGAGACCGATCCGGTGGTCAGCAACTCCCGCGTGGTCATCAGCAGCGGCGTGACGGGGTTGAGCCGTACGATCGTGCCGAAGGTGCCGGGGCCGGGCATGGCGTAGATCACCGGGGTCAGCAGCAGCCAGGCCCGGGTGATCAGGCCGAACCCCTTCGAGACGTCCTGGTAGAGCAGCCCGATCGGGGCAAGCAGGGTCCCGATCGCCGCCCCGAACGCGACGAGCAACAGCAGCGACGCCGGCACCAGCAGGATCGTCGGTGGGGCAGCGATCCCGTACCACACCATGACCAGGACGACCGGGATGAGCTTCACCAGGAAGTCGAACAGCGCCTCACCCACCTTGGAGAGGATGACCGCCTCCCGGGGGAACTTGATCCGGGAGAGCATCTTCAACGCTCCGGACGCGCCGG
Organism: Tautonia sp. JC769; assembly: GCF_040717455.1. Taxonomy (NCBI): domain Bacteria; kingdom Pseudomonadati; phylum Planctomycetota; class Planctomycetia; order Isosphaerales; family Isosphaeraceae; genus Tautonia; species Tautonia sp. JC769. The sequence goes on along the minus strand of NZ_JBFEFH010000024.1, from coordinate 81,381 downwards.
TGATCGGGCCGTTGACCGAATCGACGAACGTCTGCCAGAAGACCATGCCGATGAGGACGTAGGCCGGATAGGGGATGTCCGTCTCTCCGAAGTCGACGACCCTGGTGCGGTTGGCAACGGTGCAGCCGATCGCCATCAGGATGGCCGGCAGGAAGGCCCAGGCGATCCCGAAGAACGACTGGCGATACCGGGCGCGGATGTCGCGGATCAGCAGCTGCCATGCCAGACCTCGGGAAGACGCGAGATCCTCGAACATCTCCCTCACCATTGCGCCGGGTCGCCTCAGGCCGCTATCGGCCGTGTAGAGGACAACCCGACGCCGATCGGGGTGAGCGCCAGGTGATTGCATCCGGGTGGTGCTCCTCGGGGAGGGACGTTGGGGGGCTCTCCAGGAGCCCCGGCTCACGAGGCCCGGACAGCGTTCGAAGAGACCGGCTGCGACAGCGTCGGGATCGACTCCCCCTTGAAGTGGCGCCGGGCGTAGCGGTCGGTCATCAGCCGATTGACCTTCCGGTCCGCGCGACGCATCCAGGCCTCCAGCTTGCGGGCGGCCTTGGGATACCTGCCGTGCCGGGTCACCTTCCTGACCATCGGCCGGATGATCGCCGAGAACCGGCGGGCCCCCATCATCGTCATGCGCTTCTCGAAGTAGGCGTCGTAGGTCAGATCCCACTTCGTCCGCAGCCTCTCAAGACTCGCGAGCATCCAGTGGTCGCTCCAGCGGAGGGTGTAGTACGGCACGTCGGACAGTTCCATCGGCGGCACGGTGACATACGTCATCAACGAGTCGGGCTCGAGGTAGACCGTTCCGCCGGCATTCTCGACCGTCAGGCAGAAATCCACGTGCTCCTTGTGGTTGAGCAACTGGCCGTCGAGCGGGCCGTGTTCCTCAAAGAAGGCGGTGCGGACCATCATGCAGTGGAACTCGGCCAGCCGTGTCGGCCCGCGTTCGATCTGGTCGCGCACGTCGGCCAGCTTCCGGCCCTGGAGGAAGATCCGCTCGACGAGGTGACGCCGCACCCCGTCTTCCGCCTGCTCCTCCTCGATGGCCGAGACTCCCCCGGCGCAATGCACTTCGGTATGGAGCGGGAACCCCTGGCAGATCAGGGGACTGACGACCGTGGCCCCGGTTTCCTCGGCACATTGGACCAACGGCCCGAGCCAGCCGGGCGTGACGACCACGTCGTTGTCCATGAACACGACGTATTTGGTCCGGACCTTCTCCAGGCCCAGGTTCCTCGCCCGGTTCGGCGACAGATAGTGCTCGGTGCGGATCAACTCGAAGTCCCGCTCCCTGGCCCGCTTCGCCAGGTAGCGTCGGACAGGTCCCGGCGACCCGCCATCGACGTAGACGATCCGGTGCGGGAGATCCGTGTGCTCCAGGACGCTCTCCAGGGAGTTCCGGGCGTAGCTGAATCGCTCGCGGGGTGCGACAACGATCGTGACGAGCGGCTCTTCCTGCATGGGTGTGACTCCTGGGTCGGGCCTGGGCGGCAGGGCTCAAGCAATAGGCGATTGATCGTGATCCATCATTCGAAGTATTCTGGCTCGACTTGCCATTGTGGCCACCGCAAGCCGGCCCGCTCCCGCCGATCATGCCGGCTCCGAGACCCGGGATGGACGCTGGCCCCGGACGGGGGGGAGGGCTCGCATCCGGTGATAGATCTCGACGAGCCGATCGTTCAGGAGGTGGAGGTTGTAGTGTGCTTCGACGAAGGACCGGCCGGCGTGCCCCATCTCGGGCCAACGTTCCGGGTGGTCGATCAGGTAGGAGAGCCGGTCGGCCAGGGCGTCCGCGTCGCGCTCCGCAACGAGGAAGCCACTGACCCCCTCCTGCACCAGTTCCGGGATTCCGCCGTGGCGCGTGCTGACCACCGGCAGGCCCGTGGCCATCGCTTCCTTCAGCACGTTGATCGGGGCGTCCTGGTTCCCGTCGGTGGCCGTGATGCTCGGGGCGACGAACAGGTGGGACCGCAGCAACTCCTCGACAATCTCTGGAGTCCGCTTGGGCCCGAGCAGGTGCACCGAGCCCCCGACGCCGAGTTCGTCGATCAGCCGCCGCAGGTCGTCCCTCAGTTCCCCATCACCCATGACCCGGAACTCGAGCGGCTTGCCCTCCCGGAGCAGCCGGGCAACCGCCCTAATCGCATATTCCGTGCCCTTCTTCTCGACCAGACGCCCCGTCATGGCGATCCGAACGGGCCCGCCGCCCGCCGGGCGGCGGGCCTCGAAGGGATAGATGTCCGGGTCGAGCCCCGATCGGAGCACCTCGAGCCGCTCCGGATCGCACCCCATCCCGACGAGCCGATCGCGGAAGAAGTCGCAGTTGGTGACGAAGTAATCGCAGTCGCTGAAGACCTCGTCGTAGACACCCGGTCCGTACCGCTGAACGTGGGCGCTGATGTCGTTGCCCCGGAAGGCGACGACCACCCGGGCCCCGGGTGAGCCGAAGCGCCGGAGCTCCATCGCCCGGGGGGCCCGCGTCCCGAACTGGCAATGGATGATATCGTAGGGCTCGCGGTCCATCATCGCCGACAGGTTGCCGATGAACACCTTCGCCGTGCCACGGGCCCCAGCCAGTGCAACGAGCCGGGGCAGGTTCCGGACGAAGCACGCCGGGTTCGACGCGAACCGCCGGGCCGCCAGCCCGAGGGCCTGTCGGGCGATGCCCACACGGCCGACGCCCGGGCGCGGCCTCGCCAGCAGTCGAGAGCGTTCCAGGAGCCCATACTCCTCGACCTGGGGGTGGTGCGCCGACGCGTCGCGGAAGAGCTGATCAATCGCGTAAATATGTACGTCGTGCCCGCGATCGATGAGGCCAGCGATCTGGTTCAGTACGAACGTCTCGGAGATGACCGGGAAGTTGCCGATGACGATGGCGACTCGCATCAGAGGTCGAAGACTCCAGGGATCGGGCGGTGGGCAGCCCTCCCCGGGGGAGGCGCCTGGGAGTCGTCCGGGCCGACGCCTGGCGCCGGGGCAGCTCTCCCAGGTGATCCAACCCAGGTCCCGGGGATCGCGGCATCAATCATCGCTCGCGTATATTTCATGAGCAACGGATTCTGGCGAGACTGATACGTCCTGGCATGGTCCACTCCCGGTGCGGAGTCAGATCTCCTAATATGGGGGTTGTTGGCTTGTCGACGCTAGCATTAAACCAACTCAGTGTATCGCCCCGCAACCTGTTTCCCGGATCCAACATCCCGACCTCGACAGCGGGTCCGAATCCGATGCGGATTTCAGGTTCCTCGTTGACAGGATCGCGCGAAACTGAGTTCATGGGGGCCATCGAACGAGCCACGGAGACGACCGACCATCGCGCGGCCCCGCCGACAGGATGGCCCCCAGCCCGGTCGGATCGCCCCGCGGGGATCGGCGGCCTCCGGGTGACCGGGTCCAGGGATTCGATCGGGAGATCGATGACAATAACGTCGAGACACCCCCCGATTGATGCCCCCTTCATGGCCGGGGGATGGCCCGGTCCCGAGGGCAAGATCGCAGGGGCCGCCCGCACAACGGGCCTGCCGATCGCCGGCGGAGGAGCGACCCGCCCCCCCGAGTTCTCCGATCCTCAAGCCGCACGTCCCACCAGCGAGGGTACGGCAGTGCAGTTGCGGGATCTCTACCGGGACCCAATCGAGGGGTCAGGTCCAGCCGGAGACATCCATGGCCTTGCGCATCGTCCACTTCTCCACGACCCGACTGGCAGGAGGCCCCTGGCGCCTCGTCAAGGCGACTCGTGAGCACTCGCCTCACGATGTCCGCCTCGTCGACCAGACCCGCTGGGGGGTCTACCCCCACGACGTCGTCCATGACGAGCAGCCGGAGCTCGCCCTGGAGCTGGCGGAACAGGCTGACATCATTCACTTCCACAACTACCTGGATTACCAGTCCGAAGCGTTTCGCCCCATCGATTTCGAGGCACTCCGCCGCAAGGGCAAGGCGTTCGTCCGCCAGTTCCGCAGCGACGCCCCGCTGATCGCCCGGAGGATGGGAATCCCCATCGAGCAGCTGATCTGGTCGCCGATTCCGAGCATCGTCATCGCCCAGTATCCCGAGAGGTTCTTCCCTCAGGCCCGGGTCGTCCCGAATGTCGTGCCGATCAATGATCACGACTACCTCCCCGCCGACGAGCCGGTGCAGCACGACCTCCTCTTCACGCCGACCAGGCGGTCGAGTGCCTGGGCCACCCGCTGGGCCACCAAAGGCTTCCCGGAGACGGTGGAGATGATGCAGCGGGTCGCGAGGCGCTCCGGGTGCTCGATGCGTGTCATCAACGGCCGGCCGCTCTCTGAAGTCCTCGCCGCCAAGAATCGCTGCCGGCTCGTCCTCGACGACATGATCACCGGCAGTTACCACGTCTCCGGCATCGAGGCGCTCTCGAAGGCCAAGCCGGTCCTTTGCTTCCTCGACCCCCGCATCGAGACGGTCCTTCGCCAGATCTCGGGGGCGTTCCAGTCCCCGTTCATCAACGCCCGGCTCGAAGAGGCCGAGGCGATCCTCGTCGAGCTGCTCCGCCACCCCGAAGCCCTCCGCGAGTTGGGACAGGAAGGTCGCACGTGGGTCGAGCGATACTGGTCCCCCGCCTCGACCATCGCTCACTACCTGGAGGTCTACGAGTCGCTGTTGCGCGACCCGACCTCGGTCCGTCGCCAGGAATCGCTCCGCATCGACGGCCCCGCCCGACGCTTCCTCGCCTTCGACATGCACGACCAGATCTACCAGGCTCGTGCAGAGCATCACCGCGAGTCGGTCTCACGGTCGTTCCGAGCCGCTCGGGCGATCCGATCCTCCTACCGACACTTCCGAGACATATTGCGTCGCTTGCGTCTCAGGCCGCAACGGAGCCTTGCCCTCGTCTCGACCCTGCCCGATGCAAAGCATTGAGCGGTCGCGGAAACCCGACCCGCTGCCCAGCCCTCGCACCACCGACACCGGACGGACGCCTCTGCTCATCAGGGGCCAAGCCAGCAGCGACAGCCTACTGGTCCGCCACTCTTGAGTTGTGGGGTAGAGTCAACGGAGTTTGATCCGGCCGGCGGCCGTGGTGAACTGCCCCCGGATCACGACCCCTCGGCCGTACCGCTCGTCCTCCCACGCCGATACCTCCTCCTTCGACTCGATCCGCCGGTCCAGGAATCGCCTCGCCAACACCAACAGCTCGATCTCGGCCATGCTCGGCCACGACCCGCGTCGACTCGACGACCTGCAGCTCGACGAGCGTGTCGGCCAGCGGTTTCATCGTCCACGCCTTGCGGCCGTCGGGCGGCTTTGAGCAGACCAGGGCGACCAGGCGGGCCTCGGCCCGTCCGTCGAGCTTCGTCAGCCGGCTGGGCCGGCCCTGCGGCTTGCGGACCAGGGCCGCCTCCAGCCCCTGCTCGACGAATCGGAGGCGGACCCGCTCGACGGCGGCGCTGCTGACCTCCACGGCCTCGGCGATCCGGTCGTCGATCCAGGCTGGTGAGCCGGTGACGGCGTCGGCCTTGAGCAGGATGCGGGAGTGGGCCAGCTTCTTGGCGGCGGCCTTGCCGGCGGCGGTCAGGTCGTGCAGCTCCCGGCGTTCCTCATCGGTCAGGGTAACTCGGTACTTCTTCATGGTGGCCCCCTGAGCTGTTTGCCGCTCCGGGAGAACCGATCCGAGGCCAGGCCGCAACTCAACCGCGGTCGACCACTCGAGGTTCACGATCCAGGACAAAACCGGCCAGATTGAGCCGGGTGAAGATCTGATCGAACGAAGGCCCACCCCGGATGCTCGGGGTGGGCCTTCGTGTGTGAGCCTGGATGCCGGATCGACGCTCGATCGGTGGGCGAAAAACTTCAAAGTCGGGTCGGTCTGTAACCCGACCTCGATGCAGCCCGGACCATCGCCATGATCCCAGCCCGAATCGCCCCAGGTAAAGTCGGCCAGGCGTCAATCATCGCTGCCAAATCGGGGGCATTTGGCATGGCGCGCTGCCCACGCGCCGCCTGCGAGGGAGAGCCGAGACGTAAACACTCTGCTCGATTAGAGTTTACGGAAGACCGGCAGCCGTCTTCGGAACCGAGGGTAGTCGGTTCGAGTCCTACCGGGTGGACTCCCTTCCAGGTCGACTCGGCGTTCGCAAGTCTTCGCGTCGAGCCTGCAGGCCAACGACGACGTGGCATCCAGGAGCACGGGATATCGGTCCACCTCGTCCCGGGGTGTTCCGCTCGCGGTGTTCCCTCATCAACCTGCCGGAGGTTGAATCGGGTGGCCGATCATTCGTGTCCACGACCTCGAAGGGGTCGTACGGAACGATCGTCTCGTGGTGATCGCCGGGTGACGCTGCCGTGGCGGAGGGGAGGAGCGGACGGAGTCGTCCCCGGGAGTTGGCGCATGGCCACAGTGTACAAAATTTCCAGAATCCTCTTGGCCGCGACAGGGCACAGATGTATGGTAAGGGCGATCGGCCCGGCTGCTCGGCGGCGGGCGGCCGGATCCGGGGGCGTCGCGGAGTGCCGGGATCATGGAGGAGTGCCTGGAGGATCGAGTCGGGCTTCGGGTTGATGAGGTCTACCGGGCCGAGTCGCGCAGGGTCTTCGCCACCCTGGTCCGCCTGATCGGCGACTTCGACCTCGCCGAGGAGGCGCTGCACGAGGCCTTCGCCGCGGCCATCGAGCGGTGGCCGAGGGACGGCGTCCCCGGCAACCCCCGGGCGTGGCTCGTCTCGGCCGGGCGATTCAAGGCGATCGACGCGATCCGCCGGCGCGGGCACTTCGCCGAGCTGCAGCCCGAGCTGGCCGGGCGGCTCTCGGAGATCGCCGAGGCGAACGCGGCCCGGGCCGCCGAGGAGGTCGAGGACGACCGGCTCCGGCTCATCTTCACCTGCTGCCACCCGGCGATCGACCGCAAGGTGCAGATCCCGCTCACCCTCCGCGAGGTCTGCGGGCTGACGACCGACGAGATCGCCAGCGCCTTCCTCACCACTCCGGCCACGATGGCCCAGCGACTCGTCCGGGGGAAGGCCAAGATCCGGGACGCCCGCATCCCGTTCGTCATCCCCTCGGCGGAGGAACTCCCCGAGCGGACCGAGTCGGTGCTTGCCGTCATCTACCTCGTCTTCAACGAGGGCTATTCGGCCTCGGCGGGCGACGCCCTGACCCGGGCCGACCTCTCGGGAGAGGCGATCCGGCTGGGACGGCTGGTCGCGGGCCTGCTGCCCGATCCCGAGGCAATCGGCCTGCTTGCGCTGATGCTCCTGCAGGAATCGCGTCGGGAGGCCCGGGCGACCCGGGCGGGTGACATCATCCTGCTCGAAGACCAGGACCGATCCCGCTGGGACGCCCGGCTCATCGCCGAGGGCCGCGCCCTGGTCGCCCGCGCGCTCGCCTCCCAGGCCGCCGGGCCCTATGCGATCCAGGCGGCCATCGCCGCCGTCCATGCCGAGGCCCCGACCCCCGGGGCGACCGACTGGCGGCAGATCGCGGCGCTTTACGACGTGCTGCTGGCGATCCACCCCTCGCCGGTCGTCGCCCTGAACCGGGCGGTCGCCGTGGCCATGCGAGACGGGCCGGACGTCGGCCTCGGGCTGATCGACGCCATCCTGGAGGGCGGCGACCTGGCCTCGTACCACCTGGCGCACGCCGCCCGGGCCGACCTGCTCCGCCGCCTGGGCAGGCGGGCCGAGGCGATCGCCGCCTATCACCGCGCGCTCGACCTTGCCCAGCAAGGCCCGGAACGCCGGTTCCTGCAAAAGCGACTGGCGAGCCTCTGACGGTTGCGAGGCCCCGGCGGCCGGCTGACCGGCCTGCGAAAAAAATCGAGGGGCCGTGTCGATTGGCGACCCTGCCGATCGACCAGGGGGAAACCGAACGGGCGGCGCCCCGATTCCCCGGAGGGTGGCCGCGAAACGTCCTGCGATCGCGAGGGTTTCCCAATGGTGCGACAGAAGGTCACGCCCTGCCTCTGGTTCGACGGCAAGGCGGAGGAGGCCGCGACGTTCTACACGTCGCTCTTCCCCGACTCCTCGATCACGAAGATCACCCCCGGGCCGTCCGGAGAGGCGCTCACCGTCGAGTTCCGGCTCGCCGGCCTCGAGTTCCTCGCCCTGAACGGCGGCCCGCACTTCACCTTCAACGAGGCCGTCTCGCTCTCGATCGACTGCCAATCGCAGGCCGAGGTCGACGAATTCTGGACACGGCTCTCCGAGGGCGGCTCGGAAGGCCGGTGCGGCTGGCTGAAGGACCGCTACGGCCTCTCCTGGCAGGTCGTCCCGGCGGCCCTCCCGAGACTCCTCGGGGACCCGGACCGTGCGAAGGCCGCCCGGGTCATGCAGGCCATGATGGGGATGACCCGGCTGGACATCCAGGCGCTCCAGGACGCCGCGAACGCGCGGTAGGTCGCGCGCCCAAGGGCGGGCTCGAAGGCACGAGACAACGGAGATCGCGATGAAGTACATCCTGCTCATGTATGGAGACGAGGGCCTCTGGACCGATCGGGAGCGGGAGGCCTGCATGGTCGATTCCATGGCCATCTGCGAGCGACTGAAGGCCGAGGGGAAGTACGTCGCCTCCTCGCCGCTCGAATCGGTCTCGACCGCCGCCACGGTCCGGGTCCGCGACGGTCAGGTGCTCGTCGTCGACGGCCCGTTCGCGGAGACGACCGAGCAACTCGGCGGATACTACATCCTGGAACTCGCCAACCTCGACGAGGCGATCGCGATCGCCGGCACCCTCCCCCCCGCGACGAAGGGGACCGTCGAGATCCGCCCCTTGCGCCCGCTGGAAGGCCTGCCGCCGTCCCGAGGTCTCCCCGAAGGGGCCGGCGACCGCCGGGGATCGACGCGGCCTTACATGCTGCTCTGCTATGACGACCCGGAGGCCTGGCGGGCGGCCGGGCCCGAGGCGCACAACGCCGCCATGGCCGAGGCCGCGGGGCTGGCAAGGCACCTGAGCGATGCCGGGCAATACGTGTCGGCGTCGCCGCTCCATCCCACCGAGGTCGCCACCTCCGTCCGGGTTCGATCCGGCAATCGCGTCATCACCGACGGCCCCTTCGCCGAGACGAACGAGGTCCTCGGGGGCTATTACGTCATCCTCGCCGGGTCGCGCGACGACGCCCTGGGCATCGCGGCCCGGCACCCGGGGGCCCGGGTCGGCGCGGTCGAGGTCCGTCCCCTGTTCGACGTGTCCGGGCTCCGGACGGTTTCGACTCAATCCTGAGCCGTTGTCGATTCCCGAGGGCGCCGATCGACCATCGGGGGGAGGCCAAAGCGACGGCAGCCGGGTTGCTGCCGGGCACGCGCCTCACCCCCTCATCCCATCGAAGGAAACCTTGATGTCAACCGCCGCCATCACCCCCTACCTGTTCTTCTCCGGCCGCTGCGAGGAGGCGATCGCGTTCTACCGCGAGGCGCTCGGGGCCGAGGTCGAGATGCTCATGCGGTTCGACGAGAGCCCCGAGCCGCCGCCCCCCGGCATGCTCCAGGACGGCTTCGAGCGTAAGGTCATGCACGCCTCCTTCCGCGTCTTCGGGGCCCCGATCATGGCCTCCGACGGGTGCGACGACGGGTCGGCGTTCGACGGATTCCGGCTCTCGATCACCCTGCCCACCGAGGACGCCGCCCGGAAGGCCTTCGACGCCCTGGCCGACGGCGGCACCGTCCAGATGCCCCTCTCGGCGACCTTCTGGTCCCCCTGCTACGGCATGGTCACCGACCGGTTCAACGTCGGCTGGATGGTCACGGTCGCCTCGCCCGCGAGCTGAGCCGTCCCGGAGCGTCCTCATCCCCCCCCCCGAAACGATCCGTCGAGGAATCGAAGCATGAAGGTCATGGTCATCGTCAAGGCGACCGATCAGTCCGAGGCCGGGGCGCCGCCGAGCCAGGAGCTGCTGGCGGCCATGGGCAAGTACAACGAGGAACTCGCCGAGGCCGGGATCCTGCTCTCGGGCGACGGCCTGAAGCCGAGCGCCCAGGGCGCCCGCGTCCGCTTCAGCGGCGATCGCCGCGAGGTGACCGACGGCCCCTTCGCCGAGACGAAGGAGCTGATCGCCGGCTTCTGGCTCTGGCGGGTGGAGTCGATGGACGAGGCGATCGCCTGGGTCAAACGCTGCCCGAACCCGATGCCGGGCGACTCCGAGATCGAGATCCGCCCCGTCTTCGAGGCCGACGACTTCGCCCCGAGCGACCCGACGGGCGAACTCCGGGCCGCCGAGGCCCGCCTCCAGGCCCGGCTGGATGCGCAATCAACCGTCTGAGGCGAGGCATCCGAACGGGGCCGCGTGGGGTACCGCGGCCCGTCCAGGGAGACATGAATGCGGGCATTCGCCGGAGGATGCCCGCGGCGACCGTCAAGGAGACGTCGATGAGCAGGGTGCGAGTGCTGGTCGGTACGCGCAAAGGGGCGTTCATCCTCACCTCGGATGGCACGCGGGACCGCTGGGAGGTCAGCGGCCCCCACTTCGCGGGCTGGGAGGTGTATCACCTCAAGGGGTCGCCGGCCGACCCGGATCGGCTCTACGCCTCGCAGTCGAGCGGCTGGTTCGGGCAGATCATCCAGCGCTCCGACGACGGCGGCCTGACCTGGGAGCCTCCCGGCGGCGGGCCGACGACCGGCCCCGACGGCATGCCCGTGGGCCAGAGCAACCGATTCGCCTACGACACGTCGGGCCCGAACGGCAAGCCCCTCACCACCCACCAGTGGTACGACGGCACCCAGCACCCCTGGGAGTTCAAGCGCGTCTGGCACCTGGAACCGTGCCCGAGCGGGCCGGACGTCGTCTACGCCGGGGTCGAGGACGCCGCTTTATTCCGCTCCGACGACGGCGGCCTGACCTGGCACGAGCTGTCGGGCCTCCGGGGGCACGAATCGGGGCCGCTCTGGCAGCCGGGGGCCGGCGGGATGGGCGCGCATACGGTCCTGCTCGACCCGAAGGCCCCGGGCCGGATCTTCGTCGCCATCTCGGCCGCGGGGGTCTTCCGGACCGACGACGGCGGCCTGACCTGGGCGCCGAAGAACCGCGGCCTCCGCTCGCAGTACATCCCCGACCCCGACGCCGACGTCGGACATTGCGTCCACCGGATCGCCCTGCACCCCGACCGTCCCCAGGTCCTTTACATGCAAAAACACTGGGACGTGATGCGGAGCGACGACGCCGGCGACTCGTGGCACGAGGTCAGCGGCAACCTGCCCAGCGACTTCGGCTTCCCGATCGACGTCCACGCCCACGAGCCGGAGACCGTCTACGTCGTGCCGCTCACCAGCGACGCCGAGCGTTACCCGCCCGAGGGGAAGCTCCGCGTCTACCGGAGCCGCACCGGCGGCGGCGAGTGGGAACCCCTGACCGAGGGCCTGCCCCAGTCCGATTGCTACGTGAACATCCTCCGAGACGCCATGGCCGTCGATCGGCTCGACCCGTGCGGCGTCTACTTCGGCACGACCGGCGGCCAGGTCTACGTCTCGCCCGACTCGGGAGACCGCTGGCGGCCGATCGTCCGCGACCTGCCCGCCGTGCTCTCGGTGGAGGTCCAGACCTTGCCATGATCCGGGTCGTCCTCCCCTACCACCTGCGACTCCTGGCGAGAGTCGGCGCCGAGGTCGAGCTGGAGGTCGTCGGTCCGGCGACCCTCCGCTCGGTCCTCGATGCGATCGAGGCCCGATACCCGACGCTCCGCGGGACGATCCGCGACCACAGCACCCAGCAACGGCGGGCCTTCCTCCGGTTCTTCGCCTGCGAGCAGGACCTCTCGCTCGCCCCGCCCGAGACCCCCTTGCCCGAGGCCGTCGCATCGGGCAGGGAGCCGTTCCTGATCGTCGGCGCCATCGCCGGCGGATAAGTTAACGCGCCTGGGATCGCGGGACTTCGTAGCGGAGTTCCGCGAATCCTTCCCCGTAGGAGGTGGCCGAGAACAGGCGGAGCGGGGGCGTCGTGATCGCCCTCGGGAACAAGGGGGCCCCGCCGCCCAAGGTCACCGGGGCGACCTGGATGATCAGCTCATCAAGCAATCCGTGGTCGTAGAACCGGCCCGCCAGTTCGCCGCCGCCGACGATCCAGACGTTCTTGCCCCCCGCCGCGTCGACCATCTCGCGGTGCACCGGGCGGACGTCTCCGCGGACGAACCGGATGTCCGCGCCGGGGATCCTGGGGAGCGTGCGGGAGGTGAACACCCAGGTCGGCTGGGTGTAGGGCCAGGGCTTCGGTTGGTCGGAATCCGGGCGGATCTCGTGCCGGAGCAGCCACCCGTAGGTGGTCGATCCCATCGCGATCGCGCCGACGTCCCGGATGAACGCCGGATAGCTGGTTTCCTCGACCGGGCCGAATTGCATGAGCCAGTCGAGGGAATGCGACGGATCCGCGATGAACCCGTCCAGGCTGGAAGCCGTGTAATACTGTGTCTTCATCTCAATCCCTTGTCATCCACCCGGCCTCGTGTGTCCCGGTTCGAGGAGGTCCGACGGGTTGCCGTCCGGGTCCCGGATTCACCGCGACGGTCCCCGAGCGCATCCCCCGAGGCGGCCGAACGGACCTCGCAGGCCGTCCGGCCCCGACCCTCGCCGCCGATCACGCCACCCGCGAATCCCGGGCGGCCGGCCACTTCCGCCGGAATTGCGCCGAGGCCCCCGACCGGATCGACTTCCCGTGACCGAAACAGGCCACCTCGAACTCCAGGGCGGCGAGCCTCGCCAGGCTCCGCCGCCCCTCGTCCACGTCTTCGTAGAGCGGACTCAGGGCCAGCCCGAAGGCGTTCGCCGCGGCATCGGCCGCGAACAGGACGCCGCCCTGCTTCGGCCAGAGGAAGGCCAGTTGCCCGGCCGAGTGGCCCGGGACGTGGATCGCCCGGAGCCCGCAGGGCAGCAACTCGCCGTCCCCGGCCTCGTGCTCGATCGCGGCCGGCTCGACCTCGATCGGCGCCTTCGGGAGCAGGAATCGGCAGACCAGGGCGTTGACCAGCCCCGGAGCCGGCCTGAGCGGCCGGAGGGCCCGGCCCTCCCTCACCATCGCGGCGTCGATCGGGTGCATCGTCGCCGGGGCGCCGGTCAGCCGCTTCAATTCCGCCAGGCTTCCCGCGTGGTCACTATGGCAGTGCGTCACCAGGATGTCGCGGATCTCCTCCGGGTCCCGGCCGATCGCCCGGACGGCATCGAGCAACCCCGCGGCGCGGCCGGCCAGGCCCGTATCAATGACGACCAGCCCGTCTCCCGTATCGAGCAGGAACGCGTTCACGAAGTCGATCGGGACTTCCCAGACACCGGGAATCACTGGCTTCGGGTTCATCGGACTTCCTCTCGTTTTCGGGATCGGCTCAGGAATTCGATCGGGGCGTGTCCGGGGCGTCTCGCTTCCGATCGCCCTGGGAGATCAACGCATCTGCGGAAACCTTACCCGAAGATTTTCGAGAACGCGGCCCGAATCGCCGATCGATCCCGCTCCTCGACCACCGCCGCGATCCGATCGCGCACCGACGGGTCGTCCTTGAAGACCCCGAGCGCCGCGATCGCCTCGGCCGCCTCCGAGTCCGACCCGGACGCGATCAACTCCGCCAGGAAGTCGAGCGCCGCGGGCCGCCTCAGAATCGCAATCGCGAGCAGGACATGCCGCCTCAGGTCAGTCGACAAGGCCCCTCGCCAGCATTCGACGAGCGGGTCGAGCGCCTCGGCCAGCCGCGAACGCCCCAGCGCCAGCGCCGCCGACTCGCAGGCGATCACGTTGCTCGGGTCAAGAAACATGACCACGATCGGCAGATACTCCTCCGCATCGACCGCCAGGAGGCCGCTGAGGCATTCGGAGAAGACGTCGGGATCCTCGTCGCCGATCCGGGCCTTCAGCCGCAGGACCAGGCCCGCCGCCTCGTTGCCGATGGCGGCAAGCGCCGTCGCCGCCGCGATCCGCACGTCCCTCGCCGGATCGACCAGCGCATCAACCAGCATCGGCAGCGACCCCACCCCTTCAATCCGGACCAGGGCCACCAGGGCCGCGGCCCTCAGGGGAGGGGCCGAGTCCTCCGAGCCTCCCCAGACCGGCTCGAACTGTTCGTATCGCGACGCCCTGGCGAAAATCGTCGAATCCGGATGCTCCAGGCGGTCGAGCGCCTGCACGATGGCAATCTTGGCCCGACACAGTTTGTCATCCTTGAGCGGGTTGACCAGGAACCGCTCAAACGCCGCTTCGAGCGCCCCGGCCAGCTCGACCAGCCCGTGCTCCCCGGCCAGCTCCGCGGCCAGGGCGGCCACCAGGTTCGATCGGTCTCCGATCCGCGTCTTCACCTCGGCCTTCTGGTCGTCGCCGAGCGACTGGCCGCGCAGGGCGCGAAGCGCCGCCAGTTTCTCATCCAGGGATCGTCGGGCGGCCATGCGTCGCTCCGTCTCGGCCAGGGGGGAGGCCCCGGGGCGCGTCCCGGAGGCCGTCGGCGGGCATCGTACCAGGCCCGGGCGGATCGATCCGCCCCGAGCCGGCCCGTCACGCCAGTTCGGCGGCCATCTCGGCGAGCCTGGAGGCCGTATTCATGTTCCGGGCCGTGCCGGCGGCGGCGGCGGGGATCTTCAGCCGAGACCGCCCCATCCCCTCGCCGTAATGCACGTAAACCTCCCGGGCCCCCAGGCGAATCTCCTCGTCGGCGCCCATTCCGGTCGATCGCTCGATCGTGTCGGGAGGCGGGGGCTCGTCGAGGAAGATGGCCACCGTCCGACTCGGCAGGGCGTCCGGGAAGGGATTGCCCGCGACGACCTCCGCCATCTCGGCCGCCGTCCGCACGAGCACGCCGACCGGCTTGCCGGCGTAGTCCTCCAGGGCCGCCTCCAGGCGTGCCTTGACCTCGGCCTCCGACTCCTCGCTCGCAAAGACGACGTTGCCGCTGGCGATGTACGTCCGCACGCGGAGCAACCCGGCCCCTTCGCACAACCGCTTCAAATCAGTCATCGGCAGCTTGCCGGTCCCGCCGACATTGACCGCCCGCAACAGGGCAACATAGGCAATCATGACACCCCCGATCCCCCTCGTCGCGAGAGGCTGCCAGCCCCCCCGTCCGGACCCGATGGACCAAGGACACCATCTTCCTCCGCCCGATGCAACCACCACCCCACCGGGGCAGCTCAACGCTCCTTCACACCATGAATCCATCTCTCTGATTCTTCATCGAGATTTTTCTTGTGTACGCAAGTCCACTATGCTAAAGTTCCGGGCATGGTGTCCGACTGCGATCCCCACCTCGCTGAGGAGATCGTTATGTTCTCGTGTTTCTGCCGATCGGGTGTCTCGACGTCGTTCTCGGCCGAGCATCCCGCCGAGGAGTTCCCGAGCCCGACGGCGCCCGATCCGGCCCCTTCCCCTGCCCGGACCGGGATCATCGGGACGGTCGTCTTCCCCACCCCCCGGGGAGGCCCGGCCGAGGCGATCCTCGACCTCCAGGGGAGATGGCGATGCCCCCGCCTTCCGGTCCTCGATCGGGTCCTGAACATCCTCTACGAGCCGGGGCGACTGCCCGGCGGCGGCCTGCCGTACGGCCATGCCGAGCTGATTCGGGTGGCCCGGTGGCTGAACGGGCGCGTGCGACTGCCCCGCGGCTGATCGCGTCACGGGGGCGAGCCCCGGGGGCATCGGGGAATCGCGATCGCTCCATGAAACGAAGTCAGGCGAGTCCGGTCGAGGGGGACGCAGCCTCCCCTCGACCCGGCTCGCCCCGATGCACAACGCTCCGATACGCCTTGCGAGCCCCGGTCGGTCACGCCTCCGGGTCGCCCGACGCATCCGGGAGGCCCGGCGGCGGACCATCCAGCCCACCCCGGCGAGCCCCATCGCCATCGAGAGCACGCTGGCAGGCTCCGGGATCGGCACCACATTCACGGCGTCGCCCGGCAGCTCGAACAGGGCCGGGACCTTGTCGCTGCCGGCCCCCAGCGGGATCGACTGGAACCGGGTCACGAACCCTCGCAGGCCCTCACCGCTGCCGGGCGGCACGCTGAGCGTCTCCAGGAACGACGAGGCCGTCAGGCCGTCGAACCCCGAGCCGGTCAGGGCGAACTCGAACCGGCCCGACTGGCCCGCCGCCAGGCCGCGCTGCGGCCGACCGTTCCCGATGCCGACCTCGATATCGAACCGCCCGAACGGCTCGAGGCCGTACGCGTTGTTCCCGAGCGATGCGTCGAAATGGTCGGGGGCGGCG
Organism: Tautonia sp. JC769; assembly: GCF_040717455.1. NCBI lineage: Bacteria > Pseudomonadati > Planctomycetota > Planctomycetia > Isosphaerales > Isosphaeraceae > Tautonia > Tautonia sp. JC769. The sequence continues at coordinate 65,263 of NZ_JBFEFH010000024.1, read as the reverse complement.
GTCAGCGTCAGCCCGCTGATCGCGCCCCCCGGGTTGTTGAACACGAACCGCGTCAGATAGCCGCCGATCGACGTGTCGATCGTATTGGTCAACTCGATGATGAGCGAGGCGTTCTGGTCGTCGAGGGCCGAGAACCGGAACGTCCCCTCGAACGAGCCGAGCCCCTCGGTCCGGGAATCGAGGTCCGTCGACAGCACGATCGAATCGGCCCGGGCCATCGGGCAGGCCGCAAGTGCCAGCGCCGCGACCGCGACCGAGCCCCACGTCCTCACATCGCGTCTGGTCACGCTCAACCAATCCATTCAGGGATGCTCCACTGGAAATGTTGCCAACGCATCGTCGAGGCGGATCTTCCACGCTGACCGTCAACGCGATGACGGCCTCCTTGACGCGGCGAGCACCCCGGGGGCGAACCGGGAGCGCGGGGACGTTGCGTTTCCCCCACTACGCCCCCGGGCTCGCCCCGGTGACTCTCATGATTGAATGCGTCCCCGCGTCTGAGGCGTTTCGGCAACGCAACAGGCGTGTCAAGGACCGGCAGGGGGACGATCCCGGTCGAGACGCGACAGGGCGGCCCGGAATCGCGTCCGGGCCGCCCCTCGTGCCGTCTCGACCTTATGCCACGAAGCGGATCAATCCGCGGCGATCAGTCCCCCTGGTCCTCCTCCCGCTTGGAGAAGACCCGGAAGACGTCGCCGATCACGCGGTTGGCCAGGTCGTCCAGCGTCTCGTAGATCACGGCCTCGGCGACCGGCGTCAAGGGGGACATCTCCGGCTCGTAACCGCCGACCGGGTAGGCGGCGGCCGTGGCGATGTAGCCGATGTTGCCGTTGGCATACCCGACGACCAGGGGCACGGCCCGGTCGGCGATCAGGCCCTCGATGGTCGCGCCGAACTCGACCATCGGCTCGCCGGGCATGGTCAGCAGCAGGTAGGGGCCGACCTTCAGGGCCATCATCTCCGAGGGGACCGGCTCGCGCTTGCCGGGCAGATCCACCACCTCCCGCGCCGACCGAATCCGGTAGTACGACGGCCGCTCCTTCAACTGCTCGCGGACGACGCCCCGCGCCAGGGCCCGCACGACCGCCCCCCCCAGGTCGCGACCGGCCCACTGGATGTCGGCCTCGTCGGCGCATCGGTAGGGCAGGCCGGGCAGGTTCGGCCGGATGTCCCCCGCGCACCCCTGGAGGAACATCGCGGTCGTCTCCCCGCCGTAGACGGCCTCGATGTACCGCTTCGCCTCTCCCGGGAAGTCGGCGCTCATGTTCGGGTAGCCGTCGGGGTAGGGGGGGGTGCCGTCGTCTCCCCAGGTGAAGAAGCAGGGGTGGCAGACCCCGAGCATGACCACCGCCATCGGCGTGAGCGACTCGCCGTCGTCGAATCGGAGCACCTTCACCCGTCGATCATTCGGCCCGTCCGGGTTGAGCCGCACCACCGCCTGGCCGTTGATCACCTTGCGGCGGTTGATGCTGAAGGTGATCTCGTCCTCGCCGTAGCCGATCGTCACCGTCCTCAATCCCGCCGCCGCCTCGCTCGCCGCGTCCTTGAGCCTGGCCGTCACCTCCTCGGCCCAGGGCGTCCCAGGCTCGTAACCCGGCCCCGAATGATTGTGCGAGGCGGCCACCAGGATCTGATCCTCCGGCACCTCGGCCGCCTCCGAGACGGCCGCCCGGGTCGCCTCGACCAGGCTCGACCAGGCCCCCAGCAGGTCGAACGTGACGATGGCCGCGCGCGTCTCGCCGTCGTCGAGCACCAGGACCTCGGCCCGGATCGGGTCGCGGATCCCGTCGACGTGCCGGGGGTGGCCGACCACGTCCATCCCCCCTTCGGGCATCTCCGGCGTGATGTCCACCCGGGCGACCCCGGCCTTCAGGTTCGAATCGGCGGGGAAGGCTCCGTCCCCGCCCCGGGCGAAGGCCCCGGGGACCAGCACGGCGAGCCATCCCGCCACGACAAATGAGCGCATCATGGTTGCAAGGACTCCAGAGAGCGTCGGCCGCGAGGCCAGTCGAGGTGCCGGGCGAGGAAGTCGAACGTGGCCTCGCCCTTGATCAGGTGCCCGCCGTTGAAGAAGGTGATCTCCGATCGGTCGCCGATCCCGAGCGTGTCGTACAAGCGCCGGACCTTCGCGAATTCGAACGCCACCCACTCATCGGGCGCGACGCCGTCAGAGTGCCCCCGCTCGACCATGAACGGCCGGGGGGCGATCAACGCCGCCATCTCGGCGTAGTTGAATCCGGAGGCGAGATCCCATTCGTACATGTCATATTCGACCGTGTACAGGTAGCTCAGGGTCCGGTACAGATTCGTGCACTTGACGACCCATTCATTGAAGTCGGCCGAGCAGATGGAGAGGCAATAGCCGTCGATCAGGGCCGGGACCCGCATGGCCGTCTTCCCGCCGTAGGAGAGGCCGTAGAAGGCGATCCGGTCGGGATCGACGTTCGGCAAGGTGTTCAACCATTCCAGCGTCCGCTCGTGCTGGCGGACGACGACCGAGAACAAGGACGCCTTCAAGGGGTGCAGCTTGCGCTGGAGCGTCCGGAATCGATCCTGGCCGATGTACGGATTCTGGGGTGCATAGACGATATACCCCAGATCCGCCAGGGCCGCCCCATACGAGTTGTACGGCGATGCGACCCCCGGGATCACGATCGGGTCCGGCGTCCCTTCCAGGCCGTGCTGGCAGACGACCACCGGCCGCTTCTCCCCCTCGGCCAGGTCCTTCGGCAGGAGCAGGATGCCCGAGGCGACCACGTCGGGCAGGACCGGGATCTCGACGGCGTACCCCTCGAAGTTCTCCTCGTCGAGCACCTTGATCGATCGGGGTTCGAGCGGCTCGGTCGCGGCCGGGATCTGGCCGATCAGCTCCTCGCGGAAGGCTTCGCGCAGGTCGGCCGTCGAGGCCAGCCAGGCGTCCGGAGACGACCGATCCGCCTGCGACCACCGCGCCTCCCGGCGATATTCGGAGGTGCGGAGCAACTCCTGCGTGTGCCCCTGGAGGGCCCGCACCCAGCGCCCCATGCGGGACGTCGGGTCGGGCAGGGGGGCGGTCTGGAGCCATCGCGGCGCGGGGACCTCCCGCCCGTCATCCACCCGCGTCTCTCGGTCGAGCAGGATGCCCAGGAAGGTCCGCCGCGCGAGATCGCCCACGTTAAGCGTTTGCGTGCCCGATACCGGGCCGATGTGGAAGCGTTTCCGGTCAAGATCTCCCGTCAAGCGGATCAATCGGTCAAATTCGTTGACCGTCCCGTCCCTGTCGATCGCCCTGAGCGTCCCCGAGGCGGCCACCGCCCGGCCGTTGACCGGCGGGGGAGGGCCGTCCACCTCCGGGCCTCGGCAGGGTTCGATCATCAGGGCCCGGGGGGCGACCAGGCTGGCGATCTCGGCGTCGCCGAACTCATCAAGCAATCCCCAGACGTCCCGCTCGATCGGTTCCCGCCAGACCTCCTGCCGATCCCCGAAATACCCGGCCACCCAGGCGGCATCGATCCGATCGTCGAGGGCCGAGGCATACAGGGCGATCAAGCCCCCCTCGCCATGCCCCATCACGCCGATCGGCAGGTCCGATTGGCCGTCGCGGGAGAACCAGTCGATCGCGGCCCGGACGGCATCCACCTCGAAGCCGATCGGGTGACGGCCCGTCTCGAACCCCTGCCGCCAGATCCACTCGCGGTGGGTCAGGTTGGTCATCGCCACGTCGGGGTTGCCCGAGAAGGTGGCCGAGCGATCGAGCAGGACCGGCACGACGACCCGGCAGCCCGCCTCGGCCAGCAGGCGGGCCACCTGGGCTTCCGGCGCCAGCCCTTCGACCAGGCCGACGAACGCCTCGGGCGTCACGTCGCAATCGGCCATCGCCACGACGTCCGCGATCGGCTCCCCTTCGGGATCGAGCAGGAGTCCCTCGGCCTGCACCCCGGGGAACACGTCCCATCGGACCGCGAACACGCGGAATCGCTCGGCCCGGGCGACCTCGGCCGGCTGATCGGTGGTGCCGGCCAGGTGCATGGCCACCGCCTCGACCCGCGGGCCGACCGCCCCGACGATCCGCTCCAGCCGCCCTCGGTTCGGATCGACCGACCGGGCATAGGCGTCCGGGCCGGAGCAATCGCGGTCCCAGTGCCCCGCCCGCCGCGCGATGCTGGCCGCCGTCTCGCGGTCGAGGAAGCGATGCAATCCCTCGACCATCGCCCGCGCCGCGTCGTCGGTCGATCCCCGGTCGTCCCAGGCGGTCGTCCCGGGGAGCGATTGGGCGGGGGCGGGCAGGGCCACGAGCAGCAAGGCCCCACCCAGGAGGGCGATCCGAACCATCAGCGCGTCTCCGTCACGAGCAAGGCGAGTGCCGTTTCCACGTCGAAACCAGATCGATACCCCGCCGACTCGCCCGGCACAAGGGGGCCATCCGGGGCGCAGGTCGTCGAGCGTCGGCCCGCCGCCCGGCGGAATCTCCGGAAAAATCCCGCCAATTCGCGCGGACGGCCCCGATCGCCGTTGGGTCTTGCTGTCTCGGAATTTCGGTCGAATTTCCCCCGGGCCGGGCCCCGGCCCGACCCCCTGGCAGCTTGCGTTTCCCTCAGAAATGTCGTAAATAGTAAAATTGTACCGCCTGGAGAATTTGCTACATCTGGGACGGATGGGCGACCAGCGGTCCCCCCGACATGGATGGCCAGGTCATCCATTTTCTTGGAGCAGAGACGATGCATCGGATGTTGAGTCGAGCCTTGGTGCTCTCGGCCGCGGTGACGGGCGTGACCGCGGCGCAGACGGCCGAGGCCTGTCACGGTTGCGGCCAGCCGGCCGCCCCCTGCGTTCAGATGGTCCCGCAGACGGTGACGACCTACTGCAACGTGACCGAGACGGTCTTCGACTGCGTGCCGGTCACGGTCATGAAGACGAAGTACCGCGTCGAGCACGTCCCGGTCGAGGTCCCGGTCAAGCGCTTCGTGATCGAGGAAGTCCCCGTCACGAAGATGGTGACCCGGACCCACAAGGTCACCGAGTACGTCCCGGCGAAGGTCAAGCACCGCAAGCACGGGCACTGCGCCCCGGATTGCTCGGTGCAGATGGTGCCGGTGACCCGCTGCATCCCCGAGCAGATCCCGGTCCAGACCACCGTCAAGCGGAAGGTCCCGATCACCGAGATGCAGACCCGGCTGAAGCCGGTCCGCGTCGCCGAGCAGGTCCCCGTGACGATCACCAAGCGCGTGCCGCGGCAGGTCGTCAAGCAGGTCCCGGTCACCAAGACCGTCATGGTCCCGGTGAGCTACGCCCCGGTGACCTACGCCGCCCCGACCCCGCAGGTCACCCCGACGGCCCAGACGGCCTCGCCGCAGAGCTGACCCGGCCCCGGACGCCGCCGCCGACGATCGCTCGGGCCTAGCCGCCCGGCCGAGGTGCGATGAGCACCCGATGGAAACACACCAGACCCTCGGCCGCCCCCTCGGGGCCGCCGAGGGTCGTTTCCGTCCGGCCGCCCCGGTCCCCGGGCCGAATCCGGCCAGCCTGCCGGGCGAGTGGCCTCGGCCCGCTCCCGCACCGCCGCCGGCCGAGGCCGGACTTGCGGAGTGGCCACGCAGGGGGGAGAATGCGGACATGAGGCGGCATCGGCCGTCGCTGGATTCCGCTTCGGATCCCGATCGAACGCAACGAAGACCGAAGAAAGTGCGAGGAAGCTCGTCATGGCTCAGTGCCAGACCAATCCGGACGGCCGCTGCACGATGGAGCCGCCCTGCCCGCCCGGCGAATGTTACCTGGGGTCCGTCCTGCTGAAGGAGCACGCGGCCGTGGCCGCCTCGGTCGAGGAGCAGCCGAGCATCGCCCGCTACCTGGCCGGCGTGACGCTCCCCTACGCCCGCCCCCCGATCATCGAGGGGGAGGAGTGGGAACGGACCAAGCTCGCCCTGATCAACGCCGTGCTCGACACGCTCGTCCCCGGCGGCCGGCTCGTCGTCGAGTCGAACGAGGAGACGGGCGAGCCGCACCGGGTCTACCTCGGCCGCGGCAAGGCGTACCCGAGGCCCCGGTCGCTCCCCGACGTGCTCCGCGAATTGGCCGATTGCCTCGACGGCGGGAAGTAACCTCCCCCCGCCACCACCCCGCCCGCCGACGCACCGGCGACGGGCGATCGGCAGGGGACCGGTCCGCCCGGCGGTCCCCGCCGCCGGTCGCCCGCCCCGAGACCGGGCGAGGCTCGCCGGCAGCCGCAATCGCGCCTCGGAACGCTCCTCGCCCGCCGGCCCGGCGAGCAGCGGGCGAGGCCTCGCCCCGCGTCCGTTGAGGGGCCGGGGGCGCGCAATCGCCCGTGAGGGGCGCCCCGGAGTGAAACCGAGCCGGGTATCCCTGACAGGGCGATCGACGCTTCGGACATCGAGGGGTGCAACCAGGGGATGATTCTCACCAACGGTTTGACGAAGCATTACGGGTCTTTCCCGGCGCTCTCGAAGGTGTCGATGGAGGTCCGTCGCGGGGAGGTCTACGGTTTGCTCGGGCCGAACGGCTCGGGCAAGACGACGACGATCCGGCTCCTGCTCGGCCTCTTGCGGCCGACGTCGGGGACGGCCAGCGTCGACGGGTTCGACTCCTGGCGGCACAGCCTGGAGGTCCGCCGCCGCATCTCCTACCTGCCCGGGGAGGTCCGCCTGCCGGGCTCGGTCCGGGGGTATCAACTGCTCCGCTACCTGAACGACCTCCGCGGCGGGGGCGGCATGGACCGCGCCGTGGCGCTGGCCGAGCGGGTGATGGGCCTCGACCTGCGGCGCAAGGTCCGGACGTTCTCGACCGGCATGAAGCAGAAGCTCGCCCTGGCGCAGGCCTTCGCCGATCCGGTCGACATCCTGATCCTCGACGAGCCGACCTCGGCCCTCGACCCGTCGGCCCGCAACGACGTGCTCCGCCTGGTGGCCGAGGCCCGAGCACAGGGGCAGACCGTCATCTTCTCCGGCCACGTGCTGACCGAGGTCGAGCAGGTAGCCGACCGGGTGGCGATCATGCGTCGCGGGCGCTTGATGCACGTGGAAGACATGCACGAACGCCGACGGAACCTCCGCCTGCTGCTGGTCCGGTTCCAGGGGACTCCTCCGAGCACCTTCCCCGAGGAGCTGGAACTCTCGGCCCGGGAACGCAACGGCGAGGTCCTGCTGCTCGAACACCGGGGGGCGGCCGGGCCCTTGCTCGGCTGGCTGGCGTCGCAACCGGTGGCCGACCTGGCCATCGGCACCGAGGACCTGCGCGCCCTGTACGACCGATACCACGGCCCGAATCCCGAGCCCGATCCCGAGGACCGCTGATGGCCCTGCTGACGATCGTCCGCAAACTGCTCGGCGAGACCCGAGGGTCCTTGCTCATCTCGACGCTCGGCTTCTTCGGCCTGGCCCTGCTCTGGAACTGGGGGATGTCGGAGTTCCAGTTCCCGAGCGACGCCGACGAGCCGACCCCGTCGGCCTCGGCCGACTCCGAAGGGACGGAGCGGGAGGAGCCCCGGCGCGAGCGTCGTCGGGGCCGCGCCGGCCCGCAGATCTACGTCTTCTTCGGGGTGCCGGCCGAGCAGATGCTCGGCATCGCCCCGGGCGAGACGCCGACGCTGGCCATGCAGGCGGCGATCGCCAACCACCCGCTCGTCTTCCTGGCCTTGCTCGGCTGGGCGATCTCGCGGGCCTCGGCCGCCGTGGCCGGGGAGGTGGAGCGGGGGACGCTCGACCTGACCCTCTCGCGGCCGGTCCGCCGGTCGACGTTCCTGGCCGCGCAGATCCTGGCCACCCTGATCGTCTTCGCCCTGCTCGGCCTGGCGATCACCGCCGGGCACCTGGCGTCGGCCCGCTTCATCTTCCGGCTCAACGGGACGCCCCCGCCGCTCGAGTACCTGCCGATGGTCGGGTCGCTGGTCGCGCTGGGCATGGCGGTCTTCGGGTACACCCTGCCGATCTCGTCGGGGAGCCTGTCGCGGGCCCGGTCCGGGATCATCGGCCTGGCGATCACCCTGGCCGGGATCGCGGGGATGATCTTCGCCCGGCAGTACGAGGAATACGACTGGGTGGCGAACCTCTCGGTCTTCGAGTTCTACGCGCCGGTCGCCAACACGCTCGACCCGACCCGGGAGCAGTGGATGGACCTGGCGACCCTCGGCGGGGTGTTTGCCGTGGGCTCGATCGCCTCGTTTCTCATCTTCTTGAGGCGGGATCTGCCGAGCAACAGCGGCTAAGATGGGTCCCCGGCAACCTCCCTCCCCGAAGGCCCCCCGAGGACCGCAACCATGATTCGACATCTGCTTACCCTTTTGATTGCGCTGCTGTTCGGAATGCCGGGAGCGGTTCGAGGCCAGGAGCAACCGCTGGCCGGGTACTTCTCGGCCGAGGTCGAGCGGATCACGGCCGAGCCGCTGCTCGGGATCGACGACGCGGAGACCTGGAAGGCCCGCCGACCGGAGTTGCAAGCGCGGCTGATGTCGATGCTCGGGCTCGACCCGATGCCCGAGCGGACCGACCTGAAGGTCGAGGTCCGGGGGATCGTCGAGCGTCCCGACTTCGTGGTCGAGCGGATCCTCTACCAGTCGTCGCCGGGCCTCTACGTCACGGCCAACCTGTACCGGCCGAAGGAGGTCACGGGGCCGTTGCCGGCGATCCTCTATGTGTGCGGCCATGCGAACGTGGTCCGGGACGGGGTGATCTACGGCTGCAAGGCCCACTACCAGCACCATGCGGCCTGGTACGCGGCCAACGGCTACGTGTGCTTGCTGGTCGATACGTTGCAACTGGGCGAGATTCCGGGCCTGCATCACGGGACCTATCGCGAGGGGAAGTGGTGGTGGCAAGGCCGCGGGTACACGCCGGCGGGAATTGAGGTCTGGAACGGCATCCGGGGGCTGGACTACCTGCAATCGCGGCCCGAGGTCGACCCGGATCGCCTGGGCGTGACCGGCCGGTCGGGGGGCGGGGCGATCTCCTGGTACATGGGGGCGGTGGACGACCGGCTCTCGGCCGTCATCCCGGTGGCCGGGATCACCGACCTGAAGGACCACCTGCTCAAAGGCGGGCCGACCGGCGCCCATCCGAACGGGGTGATCGAGGGGCATTGCGACTGCATGTACATGGTCAACACCGATGCCTGGGACTTCGACGTCCTGGCCGCGCTGGTGGCCCCCAAGGCGTTGCTGATCGAGAACACCGACGCCGACCCGATCTTCCCCGTCCCGGGCATCCGCCGGATCTACGACACGCTTGAAACCGTCTATGAGTGGTACGACGCCTCGGACCGGCTCGGCCTGGTGATCGGCGAGGGGGGCCACAAGGACACGGTCGAGATTCGCCACCCGTCGTTCGCTTTCATGAACACGTGGCTCAAGGGGGAGCCGACCGACCCGAGCGACATCGAGGAGCCGGATCGGAAGGTCCCGATCGAGGAGCTGAAGGTGCTCGACGTCGACGAGCCGATCCCCGCCGACGCCCTCAATGCCCGGATCGACGAGACGTTCGTGCCGGAGGCGTCGGCCGGCCCCGTGCCCGACTCGGCCGAGGAGTGGGAGTCGCTCAGGTCGGCATGGCTCGATCAACTGCGGTCGGAGGTCTTCGGCGGCTGGCCCTCCGAGGAGGAGGTCACACCGCTGGAGGAGAAGCAGGTTTCCGCGGCCGAGCGGGACGGGGTGATGATCCGACGGATCGCCTTCACCTCGCAAGATGGCGTCCGGCTCGACCTCTGGATGTTGAGCGACGAGAGCGGCCGTGAGCAGCCGAGCCGGGTCAACCTCGTCGTGCTCCCCGACGAACTGGCCCGGCCGATGGTCGCCGCCCTTGGGCCGGTGACGGAAGGGGAAGACGTGCCCGAAGGGTCGATGGAACCTGCCGACTGGCTCTCCCATTACCGGCTCATTGCCGGGGAGGAGGATCCGACCGCCCCGATCTTCCTCGTCTGCCCGAGGGGGACCGGGACGACCGCCTGGCCCGAGGCGAAGGAAACCCACATTCGCCGCCGTTTCGCCCTGATCGGCCAAACGCTCGACGGCATGCGCGTCTGGGACCTCCGCCGGGCAATCGCCGCCGTCGGCGAGCTTCCCGGGCTGGCCGGGGTGCCGGTCCACCTGACCGCCGCACATGCCGAGGCCCCGATCGCCCTCTGGGCGTCGGTCTTCGAGCCAGACGTCGCGCACGTCCGGCTCCGCACCTTACCGGCCTCTTATCGCGAGGGGCCGATCTTCCTGAACCTCGATCGGATCCTGGAGCCGTCGCAGGCGCTTGGCCTGCTCTACCCGAGGCCAGTGACGGTCGACGGGGAAACGGACCCGGCGGCGTACGAATGGGCCTCGGAACTGGCCGAGGCGCTCGGTCACGACGGGGAGTGGCCGAAGGTGGTGGACTGATCCCGGATCGGGCCTTCGGGGCGCGGCCATTCCATCGAAGCATGCGCATTCGTCGCGGTTCGCTCGCTGATCGGCTCCTTCATCCGGCCTGGCGGTCGCGCTCGCCCGGCGAGCGGGGCAGGGCTGGGATGTGGGGGCCTCGTTCGAATCGCAAGGCGTGACGTTCGAGCAGGGAACCCCCTCACCCGGCCTGCGGCCACCCTCTCCCCCAAATGGGGGCGAGGGTTGAATTCGCCCCTTCTCCCCGCACGCGGAGAGAGGGCCGGGGTGAGGGGGTCGCGGGGCCTGGCGAGCCGGCCGACGGCCCCCATCACCCGGCCTGGCGGTGCCCCTCTTCCTCGATCCAATCCGGGGAGAGGGGCAGGGTGCGCGTGCTCTCGCCCCGGGAGGCGAGTGCGAGGCGAGGACGGGGGCCGGGCAGGCACGCGCAGCGGTGCCCCGCTGGGGTGATCAGGCAGCGGAGCGATCGGGCAGGGCCTTTGCTACGGTCTGCGGGACGGGATGTCAAAGAGCGAGCAGCAAGGGGGGTGGCCTTGCCCTGCGTCGTCTCGCCGTGCCAGGGCCGGAGTCCGGGACGGGGGAGCGGGGAGGTTCGGCAGGGATCGGGCGCGCGGACGGCGGACCGATCGGACGGCGATCGGCTCGCGAAGGGGAGGGCCGGAGGAGGGGCCTTGCGGGCGTGGCTTATCGGTCGCCCGGGAGGTCGTCGGGGTGATTGATCGGCCGAGCCGGGCGCCCGATCGATCCGGAAGAGGTACCGGGGAGGCCGGGGTGAGTCTCGGTGCGCTCGCCGGTGCGCTGGTTGGTGCGCTCGGCGGGGGTGGTCGAAGGCTCGGCGGGGGTGTTGCGGATCGCGTTGGCCGCCTGAGGGTTACGGCGATCTTCGGGCGAGGAATCGGGGCCGGGAGGGGGGCCGTTTCGGGATTCGGGGGGCGGGGGGACGTAGGCGGGGGCCTCGGAGCGGCGGGAGGCGGAGGCGTCCATCAGCTTCGCCTCGCGGGCATGGGCCTTGGAACGCTCGGCGCGGAGGCGGTCGAGCGCGTGCAACGATTTGTGGAAGTCGCGGAAGGCCTCGCGGCGGTAGCGTTGGCGGAGCTGGCCGTCCTTCGAGGTGTCGACCATCGAGGCGGTCTCGACGGCGACGGCCTCCGGGGCGTCGATGTCGTCCCAGACGATCGGGCGGAGGGTTTCGAGGCGGGCGATCTGGTCGTCGAGCAGGGAGCGGAGCTGGTCGAGGGCGGAGGGGTTGCCGGGGGTCTCGGTCGCGGGCTGGAAGAGTTTCGGGAACGAGGCGGCGGTCAGGCACCAGACGAGGCCGGCGGGGCTGGTGCGGTCGAGCGGGGGCGAGGGCTCATGGCCAAGTAAATTCATGGCGCTGAGCAGGTCCTGGGCGGTCCAGGGCCTGGGGGAGTCGAGCCGGGCGCGGAGGTGCCGCCAGTGGCGGAGCATCCAGTCGATGCCGAAGGCGGTCTCGTGCAGGTCGGCGATGACGGCCTCGGGTTCGCGTTTGAGGTCCTGGGCGCGGCGGCGGACGGCGTGCTGCTTACGCTCGCGCCAGTCGCTCAGGGCCTGTTGCCGGCCGGGCTTGAGGCGGGATTCCTCGGCCTCGACGCAGCGTAAATAACGGACGTACTCGATGGCGGCGGAGGCGATGAGGGCCTCCTCGGGGGGCGTCTCGGGCATGGACTTGCTCGTCCAGGAGGCGACGATGACTTCCATGCGCTCGCGCTCCTCGGCGTCGAGGGGGCGTTTGGCCGTGAGGCCGTGGGTGGTGGCGTTGGAGGAGGGGTCGGCGGGGAACGGGTGCGGGTTCATGGAAGTCGATTCGCCTCGATGGGGTGGTGCAAGGTGCAAGGGGATGCGGAGCGACCGGGCGCGGGCTCATCCTGAAATCATCGGGGCGAACGGGAGGCTTAAGCACAATTTCCGGGAAAAATAGAAAAACAGGGAGTTATCGGCCACGGATGGGCCAGGGATGGGAGGAGAGGAGGGGGATGGGTCACTCGCTTGACGGCGAGGACGAGCTGGGACGCATTCGGAATGCAATTCAAAAAATATTCTTGTTTGCGTTTGTGACATCGGGAAACGGCGACGGGATGCGCCGGGGGCTCCTGGGATGATCGAAGCTTGACTCGCCGGGCCGTTTCGATGAGTTTGGGGGTGAGGCGGGCGTTCCAGCGGGGGTCTTCCATGGGTGTCGAGGCGAGAAACGCGTGGGATCGGGGTGGGATGCCGGGGATCGCGAAGGCCTTCTCGCGATGGCATCTCGGCATCTTCCTGGGGGCCTGGCTCGGGTTCGCGGCCCTGACACTCCAGATCGTGCGCACGCACCTGGACAACGCCGAGAGGCATCCCGGGGTGGTCGCGGCCACCACGGTGGGGAGCGTGCTGGGGCCGATGTCGGGGGCGATCAGCCGGGGGTTTTCCCAGGGGTGCTGCCTCGAGGTTTCGCTCTCGCTGCTGCCGTACTGTCTGTCGGCGCTGGTGGCCGCGGCGGTGGTCCAGGTCGTCGTACCGGCCAGGGGTGTCGGGCTGCTCGCCCTGCGCCTCGTCGCCTGGATGGTCGGGGTGATCGTGTGGTTCGGGGGTGGGATCGTGTCGCTCGGACACGCACTCTCATGAAGGGGGCATTCCCTCAGACGTCTTGATTTGAAACGTCCGATTTCCGATGAATGATTCCACGGATCTGACACCGGCGGAAGCGTCGTTCTGGAGGAGGAACTCCAAACCGACGTCGAAGCGCAGGCTCGCGAAACTCGCGGAGTGTTACGGGATCGATCTCCGCTCGATCACGGCGCTGTTCAGCGCGAGTATGGACTTCGATCGGCGAGAGGGGATGCCGGCTGACGGGGGAGCGCGGATTCCCGATTCGGAGGTCGCCCACCTCGTCGAGGCGGGGGTCCTGCCGGACGTCGAGGCCCTGGACGCCGAGCGGATCGTCGATTGGTTGCTGGCCGAGAAGGGGCGGTGCCGGCGGGAATTGCTGGCGGATGCGTTCGTGGTGGGGGTCGTCGGGGGGCGGTACGACTACCGGTCGGCGCTCGGTAGTTATGCGAGCTTCTTCGCGTTGGACGAATCCAATCGTGAGGCGATCGTGAGCGGCGGGATGGCAGGGTTGCCGGGGGTCGGCACGATCGACCTGCGCCATTTGGTGAGGCTCGGCCACCGGCGGCTCTGGAAGCCTTACGTTTACCACGACCGGGCCGATTACGCGGCGTTCGACCTGTCGCGATTCCGCCTGAATGCGGGCGCGATCCCCGAACCGTCGGAGTCGGAACGGGCGAACTTCCGCGCACTCCTGGACGCGATCCGGGGCCTCCCGGGCCATGCCAGGCTGACCGACCTGCAGAAGTGCGCGACGGGTTGGGTGAAGGGGGACAAATACGACCGGCAGCACGTCCTCGAAATCCTGGGGTATTGTGATATCCTCGGGGGCCGTGGGCATGAGCCGATGCGAGGGCGGTTCGTCGATCAGATGAACCGCCCGCTCCCGGCCCGCGGTTCCGCCAGGGAGTGGCGCTTCCCTGCCTGTTTCTGGGACGGAGAATCGGGGGTGAATGAGGAGGCGGTTGCCTTCTGGTTCCCGGGGTACGAGGTCTGATGCGAGGGTGCCATCCGCGGAGGCGGGTCCGAGGGCCGGTCGACGGCGATGGCGTGCAGGGCCGGGAGGAGCCCCGGGGGCACGAGGGACGATCGACCGGCGATCGTCCGGGTCGTGGCTCGCGCGCAATCGCGTGCGTATCTGTCGATTCTTGAGGGGTGTCCGTTCATGACGCTTGAACACACGATGGCGCGGCTCGAGGCGCTCGGCAACGATCGGATGCGCGCGCAGAACCGGAAGAACGGCGCGGGGGAGAATCAGTTCGGGGTGCGGCTGGGCGACATCAGGAAGGTGGCGAAGGAGATCAAGGCCGACCACGGGTTGGCGATGGAGCTTTGGGAGACGGGGAACATCGAGGCCCGGCTGCTGGCCATCTTGCTGATGAGGCCGAAGGACCTGCCGGCCGAGGAGGTGGATCGGCTGGTGCGGTCGGTCGACTTTGCCCAGGTGGCGGACTGGCTGACCGCGTATGTCGTGAAGAAGCACCCGGACAGGGAGCAGCTCCGCCGGGCGTGGATGGCCGATGGGGACCCCTGGGCGGCGAGGGCGGGGTGGAGCCTGACCTCGGAGCGGATCGGCAAGGAGCGGGACGGGCTGGATCTGCCGGGGCTGCTGGATCGGATCGATGCCGAGATGGCGGACGCCGCGCCGGAGGTGCAGTGGACGATGAATTTCTGCCTGGCGGGGATCGGCATTCATGTGCCGGAACTGCGCGAGCGGGCCGTCGCGGTCGGCGAGCGGCTGGGGATCTATCGGGATTATCCGGTGCCGAAGGGGTGCACGTCGCCGTTCGCGCCGATCTGGATCGAGGAGATGGTGAGTCGGGCGGAGCGGGGGGAGTGAGGGGTTCTGACGGTGGGCTGGCGGGGAGGGCTTGAGCCGTGTCGAAGGTGTTGCACCGGTGCATGACGAAGGCGACGACCGCCGAGGGGGAGGGCGTGCGCCGGTCCCTGAACTGGGCGGTGTCGCGTCGCGGGATCCTGGAGGTGCGTGAGGATGCGCTCGCGTGCGGCGACTGGGTGATCCCCTATCAGGAGATCGAGGAGGCGGTCCTCTACAGCGTCAGCCAGGCGTTCATTCCCGGATATGTGCTGATGGTGCGGACGCGGGGCGTCATTTATCAGTTCGGCCTGAACTGGGGGCGGTACTGGGGGCGGGAGCTGCCGTTCCCGGTCCGCAGGGAGAAGGGGAAGCTGGGGTATTCTTGGCAGAGTGTCGCGGTGCGCGTCGCCTTCTTCGGACTGCTGGGATACTGGCTGTGGAGCCGGATACGCGGCGAGTGAAATCTCCATATCTGAATAGCAAAATTCAATAGATTTTCATTAAAATTAAATGAAGTCATGGTCATTTTTCGATAATTTCTATGTTGCGTAAGGAGTGGCCCCCTCACCCGGCCTGGCGGCCACCCTCTCCCCCGAGGACGGGGGCGAGGGTCGGAGTGTGCGGGCGGTTCGGCAGGCCGCGTGAGAGGGCCTCTCCTGCGCGAGGGGGGGGACCTGTCAGGGGGCGAGGCCGAGGGCGCGTTCGAGGTCGGAGGAGACGGCGTCGAAGGATTGCTCGCCGTTGATGAGGAGGAAGCGGTCGGGGGAGGTGCGGCGGTAGTGGTCGACGACGGGGCCGGTGCGCTCGTCGTAGACGGACTGGCGGACGCGGAGGACGTCGGGGGTGTCGTCGGAGCGGCGGACGAGGGAGGCGCCGTCGTGGTCGCAGACGCCGTCGGCCTTCGGGGGGTTGTTGACCAGGTGGTAGGTGGCGCCGCAGGTCGGGCAGACGCGGCGGCCGGACATGCGGTTGAGGGCCTCGTCGGCGGAGACGGCGATCTCGACGAAGCGGTCGATGGTGAAGCCGACGGCCTCTTGGAGGCGGTCGAGCAGGGGGACCTGGCCGAGGGTCCGGGGGAAGCCGTCGAACAGGAGGCGGTCGTGGCGGAGGGTCGAGAGGTCGCGGGCGAGGACCTCGTAGGCGAGGTCGTCGGGCACGAGCTGGCCGGCCTTCAGGAGCGATTCGACCTGCTGGCCGAGGGAGTCCCCCTTGCGGACGGCGTCGCGGAGCAGGGCCCCGGTGCGGACCATGGCGAAGCCGTGGGCCTCGCCGAGACGCTCGGCGACGCTGCTCTTGCCGCTGCCGGGACGGCCAAAGGCGACAACGTGGAGGGGGAACTCGGTGGCCATCGGACCTCAAGGGGGAAAGGAAGCCAGGAAACAGTCGCGCCCGGGCCGCGGGAGGCGTCCCGCGGCCCGGGTCAAAACGATATTCTAACCGAGAAGCGGGGCCGGAGTCGCCGGATGTTGCAATCGGGCCACCCGAGGCGGGTTGAAATCGGCAGGGGGAAGGCGATCGGCCGGGCGGTCTCGGGGGGTCTCAGCGGGCGGGTGCGGGTGCGGGTGCGGGTGCGGTCGTCGGCGGCGAAGGATCGGGGCGGGTCAGGGTGGGAGCCGATCCCAGGAGCAGGCGGGCGAGCGGGGCCACCGGCAGTTCGGGGCGGACCAGGCGTTTCGGGCTGCCGAGGTCGGCGAGGATGCCCTCGGCGGCGAGGTAGCCGCTGCGGACGGCCCCTTCCATGGTGGCGGGCCAGGCGGTGTCGGTCCAGTCGCCGGCGAGGAAGAGGCCGTCGACGGGGGTGCGCTGGGGGGGGCGGAGGGACTCGATGCCGGGCCGGACGGAGAAGGTCGCGCCGTGCTCGGTGACGGCCCACCAGCGGGTGAGGGTCGCCTCGCGGGCGGCGGGCCAGATGGAGGCGAGGTCGGCGAGCACGGCGTCTCGGATGGCGACTTTGTCCAGGGGGAGCAGGTCGTAGGCGGCGCTGATGACCAGTTGCAGGTACTGGCCGCCGTCTTCGGATGCTCGTCCCTGGATGGCCGAATGGTTGAACACCCACTGGATCAGGCGGCCGACGGTGACGACGTGCTCAAGCTCGGGGGGACAGACGGGGCGGTCGAACCAGAAGTGGACCCCGGTGATGGGGGAGGACTCCATCCGGGAGACGCCGTCGAGGCCGGGGATTCTGGCCGAGGATTCGTCGGGGATCAACCCCCGGACCCGGTCGTACGGGACGGCCAGGACGACGAAATCGGCGGGGAGGTGCTCGCCCGATCGGAGCGTGACGCCCGAGGCGACGCCGTCGTCGTCGAAGGTGAGGGAGCGGACGCCGGTCTTGAGGCGGATCGAGACCCCTTCGGCGTCGAGCCATTGCTGGAGGCGCAGGCCGTACAGCTCGCCGAGGGGGACGGTCGGGATCTCCATCTGGAAGCCGGTCCGGTTGCGGAGGAAGCCGTCGAGGAAGACCTTGCGGGCGTGGCCGACGTCCATCCGGTCGAGCCGCTCGTTGAGGGCCGAGACGAGGACGGTGCCCCAGAAGCGCTCGATGGTGCGGTCGGTCTGGCCGTGGCGGCGGAGCCAGGATTCGAACGACTCGCCGGGGCGGTCGCGGCGGGCGAGGCGGAGGCAGGCCATGCCGAAGCCGACGCGGAGCTTCTCGGGGAAGGTGAGGTAGCGGGCGCGGAGGAAGCTCTCGGTCAGGTGCAGGGGGGCGGGGAGGAGCCCGGCTCGGAGGGGGGAGGTGCGGCCCTCTTCGTCGAGGAAGACGACCTCGGGCACGCGGCGGAAGAGGTCGGCCGTGCCGACCCGCTTGCAGAAATCGGCGAGGTTGGTGCAGCAGGCCATGCTGACGTGCTGGCAATTGTCGACCTGTTCGGTCGTGGAGGGATCGACGAACGAGCTGGCGCGGCCGCCGAGGCGGGGGCGGCTTTCGAGCAGGGTGATGTCCAGGCCGCGGCGGACGAGGGCCGAGGCGGCGGCGAGCCCGGCCAGCCCGCCGCCGACGATGACGACGCGGGGGGGATGGGGACGCCAGTCGGGGCCGGTGGCCGGGGAGTCGGGGTCCTGGGTCTCGATCACGGGATCAGGCCCTCCGGCCGGGGGACGGGGCGGGCGAGGCGTCCGGTGAGTGCGCCGACGGTGATGGCCGCCTTGCGCCAGGGGGGCAGGGCGACGCGGGCGGCGAGCACGTCGTAGTCGCGGCGGGCGATCTCGTCGAGCAAAGCGCGGTAGATGTTGACGATCGCGGCCAGCACCGGGCGGCCGACCGGGGCGACGAGGCGGATGAGGGGGCTGGCCTCGCCGTAAAAGTCGTAGGCGCGGCGGCCTTCGAAGGCGAGGAGCCGGCGGAGGCGGTCGCTGGGGACGGGGCTCTTGAACTCGTCGGGCGAGACGCCGAAGCGGTCGAGGTCTTCCATCGGCAGGTAGACGCGGCCCAGCTCGGCGTCCTCGCGGACGTCGCGGAGGATGTTGGTCAGTTGCAGGGCGATGCCGCAGGCCTCGGCCAGCCTCTCGGCGCGGCCGCCTTCGGAACGGTATCCCCAGATATGAATGCAGCAGAGGCCGACGGCCGAGGCGACCCGGTAGCAATAGCCGTGCAAATCTTGAAAGGTGGAGAAGGGGCGGGGCTCCAGGTCCATCTCGACGCCGTCGATGACCGCGTGGAGGAATTTCGGCGGGATGCCGTGGCGGTGGACGGCGTCGGCCAGGGCCGGGAGGCCGGGCCAGGCGATCGGGTCGCCGTCGAGGGCGCGGTCGAGGGAGGACCGCCAGGAGAGGAGGCTGGAGCGCTTGGCGTCGATCGTGCCGGGCTCGTCGGCCAGGTCGTCGGTGTGGCGGAGGAAGGCGTAGAGGGCGCACATCGAGCGCCGGAGGCGGGGCGGGAGCAACAGGAAACTATAATAGAAATTCTTCGCCTCGCGCCGGGAGAGGTCGCCGCAGAATCGGTAGCTCGCGTCGAGTGCGTCGGTCATGGGCGGGCCTCGGATCGGTCTGCGGGGGGACGAGCACCGGAGACGGCGTCGGCCCGATGGGCCGGGATCCGGTGCGGCGGCGCGGTGGTGCGGGGTTTCCCGGGGCGGAGCGATCGGGCGAGCAGGGCGCGGAGCAAGAGGCCGAGCTTGGCCCCCTTGCCGACGGTCGGGCGGCGGCGGAAGACGTCGAAGCCCTGGGCCTCGATGCGGTCGAGGATGGCCAGGCCGCTCCGGGTGAACAGGTCGATGTCGACCGCCAGGCGGCCGGGCAGGGCGTCGGCCAGGGGGGCGCCGAGGCGGAACAATTCGCGGGTCCGCCCGACCTCGAAGGCGAGCAAGCGGGCAAACGCCGGGGTGAAGCGGCGGGCGAAGAGGTCGTCGTCGGGGTAGCCGAAGCGCTCGCGGTCCTCAAGGGGGAGGTAGACGCGGCCGATGTCGAGGTCCCGGGAGACGTCTTGCCAGAAGTTGGCCAGTTGCAGGGCGGTGCAGGTGGCGTCGGACAGTCGGACATGCTCGGGCGTGTGGACGCGGCCGAGGTAGAGGATCAGGTGGCCGACGGGGTTGGCGGAGCGGGAGCAGTAGTCGAGCAGTTGCTCATAAGAATCATAATCAGTGATGATCTGGTCTTGCTCGAAGGCGGAGATGAGGGCCTCGAAGGGGTCGAGCGGGATGGCATATTGCCGGACCACGTCGCGGAGGGCGATCATGACGGGATGGCGAGGGGTGCCGGCGTCCATCTGCCGGAGTTCGTCGCGCCACCAGGAGAGCAGTTCGGTGGACCGGGCGCGGTCGCCGACCTCGTCGCCCAGGTCGTCGGACCAGCGGCAGAAGGCGTAGATGGCCTGGAAGGCGGGGACGAGGTGCGGGGGGGTGAGCCAGGTGACGACGCTGAAGTTCTCGTAGTGCGACTTCGTGAGCGCGGCGCAGTAGGCCAGGGCCTCGTCTCGCGAGACGCGGGCGGGGGCATCGGGCCCGAACCGGCGGAGATCGTCGGCGAATGACGGCATCGGCACGCTCGGAATCGACGAGGGGGGTGGTCGGGGAGCACTTCATCTTAGCGGAGAGGCGGGCGGGGGACCAGTTCTCACGGGCGGAAGGGAGCGGGGAGGGGGATTGCGCGCGGAGACGCGGAGTCGCGAGAGAGGAGGGGAGGAGAGAGGAGTGATTGTCCCATGCTCGTTGAATTCTCTGCTTCGCGACTCGGCGGCTCTGCGCGAGGTCCCCTCCGATGGCTCGATCGGGACGAGGCGGCATCAGAATGGGGAGGTGCGTCTTCGAAGACTCGACGGCACCCGACGGGAGGGGGGGGAGCGTAGGGGAGGGGAGGCCGCTGGCGGGTGGCCGAGCGGGGGAGGGCGTGGTAGTGTCCCGGCTGGCGGGAGTTGAGATGATTGGCGGGGCGGGCGGGCCGTGAATCAACGGGGAGTCGGGGCATGGAAACCGTGCGCGTGGCCGCGGTGCAGATGGATGTGAAGCTGGGGGATCGGGAGGGGAATCTCGGGGCGATCCTCGATCGGATCGACCGCGCGGCGGAGGCCGGGGCGCGGCTGGTCGTGTTCCCGGAATGTGCGCTGAGCGGCTATGTGTTCGAGTCGCGCGCCGAGGCGATGACGGCCGCCGAGGCGATCGACGGGCCGAGCCTGGGGGCGATGGCCGCGCGGTGTGCCGAGCGGGGCGTCTTCGCCGTGGTCGGGATGCTGGAGCGGGACGGCGACCGGCTGTTCAATGCGTGTGCGCTGGTCGGGCCGGAGGGGGTGGTGGCGTCGTACCGGAAGATCCACCTGCCGCATTTGGGGGTCGATCGCTTCGTCGACCCGGGGGATCGGCCGTTTGGGGTGGTCGAGGCGGCGGGGCTCCGGCTGGGCATGCACATCTGTTACGACGGCTCATTCCCGGAATCGGGGCGGGTGATGACCCTGCTCGGGGCCGACGTGCTCGTCTTGCCGACCAACTGGCCGACGCGGGCCGAGCCAACCGCCGAGCATTTCCCGATCGTCCGGGCGATGGAGAACGCCGTGTTCGTGATGGCCGTCAACCGGGTCGGCAGCGAGCGGGGGTTCCCGTTCATCGGCCGCAGCGCGATCGTCGACCCGAACGGCCAGGTGCTCGCCCGAGGGGACGGGCAGTGCGAGCAGATCCTGATGGCCGAGATCGACCAGGCCCAGGCGCGGACGAAGCGCATTGTCCGCGTGCCGGGCCTCCATGAGATCGACCGGATCGCCGATCGGAGGCCGGAGTACTACGGGGCGATTGCGGCACGGGCCGATCAAAAACACGAAGTAATATCTTCTCGGGATTGAACACGAGGGGAAAGGGAGGGGCATCGTGAGGACGCCACCGGGTTCTGTTGCGTGCTTCATCGTCGCGGCCGTGCTGGGGGCGGTCGGGCAGTTCCTGTACAAAGGGGGGGCGGATCGGGCGACGGGGGGGGTGGTGTCGTATGTGGTGAATGCGCGGATCTGGGGCGGGGTGGCGTGCTATGTGGCGGTGATGGTGCTGTTCGTCGCGGCGTTCAAGCGGGGAGGGGCGTTGAGCGTGTTGTACCCGATTTATGCCTCGACCTTCATCTGGGCGGCGGTGATCGCGTGGTGGGCCGATGGCACGCCGATCCGGCCGATTCACATGCTGGGGATGGTGTGTCTGGTCGTCGGCATGGCCTTGATGGGGCGGTGAGCGCGATGGATGAGCGGGCGAAGGCGAGAACGAATCAGGTCGGGGAGCGGCGGCCGATCGGGGCGCGGGAGTGGTCGGCCTCGCGGCGGATGGCGCACGGGCTGGCGCGGGGGGGAGTGTCGCCGAACGCGATCTCGGTGGCGGGGATGATCTGCGGGGTGGCGGCGGGGATGGCCCTGGGGGCGACCCCCTGGCTGGGGCCGCCGTCGGCCCGGGCGGCCTGGCTGGGGGCCGCGGCGTTGATCCAGCTCCGCCTGCTGGCCAACCTGTTCGACGGGATGGTCGCGATCGAGACGGGGACGGCGTCGCCGAAGGGCGAGCTCTATAACGAGGTGCCCGATCGGGTCTCGGACACGGCGATCCTGGTCGGGGCCGGGTACGCGGCGGGGGGCGTGGCGGCCTTGGGGTATCTGGCCGCGCTGGCCGCGATGGCGACGGCGTACATCCGAGTGATGGGCCGGGGGCTGGGGACGCGGCAGGAATTCTGCGGGCCGATGGCGAAGCAGCAGCGGATGTTCGTGATGACCCTCGTCGGCCTGTACCTGGGCCTGGCCCCGGCGTCGTGGCAGCCGGTTTGGGGGGCCGGTGGTCGGTGGGGGCTGGCCGCGGCGGCGCTGGGGGTCATCGCCGTGGGAGCATTCTTCACGGCGGTCCGGCGGCTGAATCGGATTAGCCGGGTGCTGACGGTGAAGGAGGCGAGGCCGTGACGCAGGAATCACGCGATCGGCTGTTCGGATATGAGCACGCCTTCGACGACCCGGTGACGCTGGCGGTGACGATCGGCCTGGCGGTCGCGTTGCTGGTGACGCCGTTGATTTTGCTGGGGCTGGATCGGCTGGGGAAGATCGGCCCGGGGATGCGGCCGGAATTGTGGCGGCGGTATTTCTCGTGGTTGATCCTGGTGCCGTTGATCCTGGTCCCGATCCTGATGGGGGCCTTCTGGGCGGTGATGGGGATCGGGATTTTGGGCCTCTTGTGCGGCCGGGAGTACAGCAGGGCGACGGGATTGTTCCGCGAGCATTTGATCAATGCGGTGATCGTGGTGGGGATTTTCCTGATCTATTTTGCGGTGCTCGACAACTGGTATCGGTTGTTCGTGGCCTTGACGCCGCTGTCGATCAGCCTGATGGCGGCGGTGGCGATCACCGCGGACCGGCCGCAGGGGTATATTCAGCGGGTGGCGCTGGGGGTGCTGGGCTTCACCCTGTTCGGGACGGGGCTGGGGCATCTCGCGTTCTTGACGAACGACCCGGGGTATCGGCCGGTCCTGATTTTGGTCTTTCTGGCGGTCGAGGCGAATGACGTGTTCGCCTTCCTGTCGGGCAAGGCGATCGGCGGGCCGAAGCTGGCGCCGAACACCAGCCCGAACAAGACGGCCGGGGGGAGCCTGGGGGCGCTCGTGCTGACGACGTTGCTGGTGGTGGGCATCGGCACGCCGATCTTCCGGGGGACGGCGATCGGCGGATGGCCGCAGTTGGCGATCCTGGGAATGCTCATCAGCGTGGTGGGGCAGTTGGGGGACCTGATGCTGTCGTCGATCAAGCGGGATCTGGGGCTTAAGGACATGGGCACGACGATCCCGGGGCACGGGGGCCTGCTCGATCGGTTCGACAGCCTGATCCTGGTGGCGCCGGTGGTGTTCCACTACCTCAATTATTTCGTCGGGGTCGGGACGGGAGAGCCGCAGAACATCTTCACGGGGGGGTGAGCCGTGAATTCGTGGAGCTACAAGCCGGCGCGCGACCTGAACCTGAAGACGCGCCGGCGCTGGGCGAGCCTCGATCGCGAGAGCGGCCTGGTCTCGACGGTCATGCACCAAATCTGGTGGCTGTTCGTCCGGACCTATCTGGCCGTCTGGCACCGGCTGGAGATCACGGGCCGGGAGCACCTGCCGGCCGATGCGCCGCTGGTGCTGGTGGCGAACCACACGAGCCATCTGGACACGCTGGCCATGGCCGCGGCGATTCCCTGGCGATTGCGGGGACGCCTGCTGCCGATCGCCGCGGGGGACGTCTTCTTCACGACGCCGGTGACGAGCGCCTTCTCGGCGTTCATGCTCAACGCCTTGCCGATGTGGCGGAAGAATTGCGGGTCGCACGCCCTGAAACAGTTGCGGGAGCGCTTGGTGGGCGACCCCTGCGTGTTCATCCTCTTCCCGGAGGGGGGGCGGAGCCGGGACGGGGCCTTGATGGCGTTCAAGCCGGGGCTGGGGATGATCGTGGCCGGGGCGGACGTGCCGGTGGTGCCCTGCTGGTTGTCGGGCTGTTTCGACGCGTTCCCGCCGGGCAGGAAGCTGCCGAGGCGTTGCAGGATCCGGGTCGAGATCGGCCCGCCCTTGAATTTCGCCGGGGTGTCGAATGACCGCGGCGGGTGGCAGCAGATCACGGCCGAGACGGAGGCGGCGGTGCGGCGATTGGGGCCGGGGGCGGAAGCGGTATCGGAATCGAAATCGGAAGCGGCCGATTGAGATCGACGGGGGCCGCATTCGTTCCAGTTCGGGCGGCCGCGGTATGGGCCAGGACGAGGAGGACGACGATGGGAAGGATCGAGGCTCGGGGGCTGACCGATGGCCTGCAAGGGTGACCAGGATCATCCGGCCCAGGATGACGCGAGCTGACAGGAGGCTTCGAGCATTGGTCGCGTCAGGTCGTCCAGTCCTCGGTCCGGAGTTCGGCGATCTTGCCGAAGTCGGCGACGTTCCTGGTCAGGAGGACCAGATTCCGCGAGACGGCGATGGCGGCGATCCGGAGGTCCATCGTCCCGACTCGGAGGCGACGAGCTGAGAGGTCGCCGAAGGTTTCCGCCGCGGCTTCGTCGAACGAGAGGACCGGTGCAGCGGCGAACCCGCGGATCACCCTGGAGAGCATTCCATAGCCCCGAACGACGTCCTCGGGGCTCCTGGCCCTTGAGGATGTAGGAGTGACAGCCCAGTGCCTGCTCGTGGAAGCTGATGACCGAAAACGCCAGGTCTGTCAGGTCGTGGCGAGCGATCCGGGACACCAGGGCGGTGAATTGCGCCCCGGACTCGCGCTGAAGGAAGCTGATATGGTCCGTATCGAGCAGGTACGTCACGGACGATCACCTTGCACTCCGGGGCGATCCGCCTCGCGGAACGCGCGGCCGTACGCGAGGACTTCGTCGAAGGCGGGCTCATCCTTGAGCGAGCCGACGACCTGATCCAGCCAGTTCGGGGAGGATGCGGGCATCCTGCGACGCAGCTCCTCGATGGCGGCCTCGACGGCGGAGAGGCGTTCTTCGATGGGTGTCTCGGTGGGCATGGCCGGATCTCTCACGTCGTACCGTGATCATGGTCGGGCCGAGAGGGGCTGAATTGGTAGGCCCTTGCGCCTTCCCGGCGACCACGATGGACACCGGGAAGGGATCCCGCGACCGGCCATTCGGGGGACGGTCGCGGGGTGATGGGTCAAGGCTGCCGGGGATCAGACGTAGTCGGTGATGCCCGGCTTGGGGATGACGATGTCGGGGCGGGGGCCCCATTCGAGGTTGGTGGGGAAGGTGTCGAGGGGGGAGTTGAGGGCCTCGTCCCAGGTCAGCTCCTTGCCGGTGTAGGCGGAGTCGCGCCCCATGATGGCCATGAGGGTGCTGTGGGCGACGCGCTCGAGCTCGTTGATCGGCTGCCCCTCGGCGATGGACTTGAGCAGGTTGATGTGCTCGTTGACGTAGGGGTTGACCTCCCCCCGGGAGCGGAGGCGCTGGCCGGCGAGGTTGTAGTTGCCGGGCATGAGGTGGGCGGTGCCCTTGTGGCCGACGATGTACTCGGAGACGTCCTTGGCGCAGCCGTCGATCTGGCGGCACATGCTCATGACGTGTCGGCCGTCCTCGAAGGCGTAGTCGACGGCGAAGTGGTCGTACGACTGGCCGAAGCCCTCGGCGGTGTTGACCTGCTGGCCGCCCATGCCGACGCAGGAGGAGGGGACCATGTCGCCGAAGGCCCAGCGGGCGACGTCGAGGTTGTGGACGTGCTGCTCGACGATGTGGTCGCCGCAGAGCCAGAGGAAGTGGTACCAGTTGTGGAGCTGGTAGGCCATGTCGTCCATGCCCGGCTGGCGGGGACGGACCCAGATGTTCCCCTGGTTCCAGAAGACGCGGGCGGTGATGACGTCGCCGATGGCCTCTCCGGAGCGGATCTTCTCCATCGACTCGATGTAGCCGGTCTGGTGGCGGCGCTGGGTGCCGGCGACGATGGCGAGGCCCTTCTTCTTGGCCTCCTCGGCGGCGGCGAGGACCTTGCGGATGCCGGTGCCATCGACGGCGACCGGCTTCTCGGTGAAGATGTTCTTGCCGGCCTTGACGGCGGCCTCGATGTGCAGGGGGCGGAAGCCGGGGGGGGTGGCGAGGATGATCAGGTCGCAGGCGTCGATGACGTCCTTGTAGGCGTCGAAGCCGGAGAAGACGCGGTCGGGGCTGACGTCGAACTTCTCGCCGACTTTTGAGTTCTTCGAGAGGCGGTCGGCGGCGAGATTCGCCTGCCCTTCGAAGACGTCACCGAGGGCGTGGATGGTGACGTTGTGGTCCTGGCCGGCGGCCTCGCAGATGTTCTCCGCCGCGCCCGTGCCGCGTCCGCCGCAGCCGATGACGCCGACGCGGATCGAGTCGGTCCCCGCGGCGAAGGCGTTGGGGACGGAGGCGAGCGAGGCGGTGCCGACCGCGGCGACGGCCGAGTTCCGGAGGAAGACGCGGCGAGAGGGCTTGGGTCCGGTCATGGCTCGAAGCTCCCGAGACGGGGGGACGGAGGTTCCGAAGAAGGAGGACGTACGGTTCTACCGACTGGGATCGGGGCCGCGCGGCGTGGGCGACACCGCGGAGGGTGTCGAGCAGGTGAGGTTCACCCGCGTGCCGGCGGGGCCGATCGGGCAGGGGCCCCCCTCACCCGGCCTTCGGCCACCCTCTCCCCCGGTGGGGGCGAGGGTTGAATTGGCCCCCTCTCCCCGCTCGCGGGGAGAGGGCCGAGGTGAGGGGTCCGGGTTCGAATCGCGAGGCCCAGCGAACCGGCCGATCGCCCCCTCACCCGGCCTTCGGCCACCCTCTCCCCCGGTGGGGGCGAGGGTTGAGAGGGCTCTGGCACCCACTTCCCCGAGGGCGGGGGAGTGGGTTGGGAGCGAGGGTCTGGTCGGGGCAGGGATCGCGCCGGGAGTCCTCGGGGGAGGACGCGCGGGGGCCTCCGCATCCCGGGAGGGGTTCACGGGGCGTCGTCGGGCCTGGGGCCCTTGCCCTTGATGATCGGCGACTTGAAGCCGACCAGCTCGGGCTGCTCCTCGAAGGCGCGGACGACCCGGAAGCCGACGAAGGTGGCGTCGGTGTGCCACCAGATGCTCTGGGGGCGCTGGGGGTCCTGGACGCTCCAATCGGGATTGGAGACGTGACGCGAGGCGCTGCGGCAGTCGTAGGCGTCGAAGTCCCACGAGCCTCCCCGAGCGATGTAGGGGTACTCGAACGCGTCCGGCACGACCACCGGTCGGACGGTCGGAGTGTCTTGCGACCTCTGACTATAGATGTCTTCGACGTAGTGGTCCAGCACCCACTCGGCGACGTTGCCGTGCATGTCGTAGAGGCCCCAGGGGTTCGGCTTGAGCTGGCCGACGGGCTGGGGGCCCTCGCAGTTCTCGAAGAACCAGTCGTATTCCTCGAGGTCGGCCGGGTCGTCGCCGAAGTGGTAGGCGGTGGTGGTGCCGGCGCGGGCGGCGTATTCCCACTCGGCCTCGGTGGGCAGGCGGTAGGTGTGGCCGGTCTTGGCCGAGAGCCACCGGCAGTATTCCATGGCCGAGTGCAGGGTGATGCAGATGACCGGCTGGCCTTCGCGGCCGAGGCCGAAGGTCTCGTCGGCGTAGGGGGGGGTGGGGCGGGTAACGGCGTCGGCCTGCTGCTCCCCCTCGGGCTGGGCGTCGCGCTCGACGCCCTCGCGTTCCTTGCGGCGGAGGTCGAAGCTGAAGGCGAACTCGTCGTACTCGTCCCAGGTGACCTCGTGCTTGCCCATCCAGAAGGGGGCGACGGTGACCGGGTGCTGGGGGCCTTCGTGCTCGGAGCGGTCGGCCTCGTCGTCGGGGCTGCCCATCTGGAAGGTGCCGCCGGGGATCGGGACCATCTCGAAGGTGATGTCGGTGCCGGCGATCGTCTCGGTGTAGGGCTTCATCTCCTCCGGGGTCTTGGCGTCTTGCCCCTGGGAGGGGGCGGCGGGGAGGGCCAGCAGGGCGCAGGCGACGGCGAGAATGCCAGTCCTGCCGTGCGACAGGGGGATGATCATCGTAGGATGGACTCCTCAAGGCGGACGGGAAACGGCCGGAGGCGGCGCGAACTCAACCCATCCGGAACACACGGGACGGGGCTCGGTGCGATCGAATCGGGATCGACGTCGATGGCAACCGGGCCGCGGGGAGGTCGGCGGATGAGCGTGGGACTGCTCGCGGTGCTCCTGCTCGTGGGGGCAGGCCCGACGGTCGGCGAGGACCGGGCGGGCGGGGGACTCAAACGCTTTGAGTTCCAGGAGACCCACATGGGGAGCGCGTTCAGGCTTCTAATCTACTGCAACGACGAGGAACTCGCCAGCGGCGCGGCACGCGCCGCGTTTGCGCGGATTGCCTTGCTTGACGCGACCCTGAGCGATTACAAGCCCGACAGCGAGCTGATGCGCCTGAGCGACCGGGCCGGGGG
Organism: Tautonia sp. JC769; assembly: GCF_040717455.1. NCBI lineage: Bacteria > Pseudomonadati > Planctomycetota > Planctomycetia > Isosphaerales > Isosphaeraceae > Tautonia > Tautonia sp. JC769. Next base: position 37,182 of record NZ_JBFEFH010000024.1, on the reverse strand, counting down.
GGATCCGGTGCCGGTCAGCCCGGAATTGTTCGAGGTGCTGGCGCGGTCTCGGGAGCTGTCGGGGCGGACCGACGGGGCCTTCGACGTGACGATCAACCCGGTCGTGAAGCTCTGGAGGCGGGCCCGGCGGAACCGGGAGCTGCCGAGCCGATCGCAACTGGACGAGGCATTGAGCCGGGTCGGCTGGCGGGATCTGGAACTCGACGCCCAGGCGAGGACGGTCCGCCTGGCCCGGCCGGGCATGCGGCTCGACGTCGGCGGAATCGCCAAGGGGTACGCGAGCGACGCCGCGCTGGCCGAGCTGCGGGGGGCGGGCATCACCCGGGCGCTGGTGGCCGGGGCGGGGGACATCGTGGTCGGGGACCCGCCCCCGGGTCGGCCGGGCTGGCGGGTCGGGATCGCCTCGGCCGACGCCGAGGCGGGGGAGCGGCGGATGCTCTGCCTGCGCAATCAGGCGGTCTCGACCTCGGGGGACGCCGAGCGGTTCGTCGAGATCGAGGGGGTGCGTTACTCTCACATCGTTGATCCGAGGACCGGGCTGGGGCTGACCGGCCGCAGCAGTGTCACGGTCGTGGCACCGGACGGGACGACCTCCGACAGCCTGGCGACGGCCATCTCGGTGCTGGGGCCGGACCGGGGGCTGGCCCTGGCCGAGGATACCGAGGGGGCCGAGGCGTTGATCGTCGCCATCGAGCCCGGGCAGAATCAGTATGAGATTCGCCGGACGCCGGGGTTCGATCGGTGGCTGACAGGGCCCGCCGAGGGGGACGAGCCGGTTCCGAGCCTCGGGCCGCCGGAGTCTTGAATCGCGGCACCGTCGTTCTACAATGGCGGGACATTCGCATCAGGAAGGTCGATATGCGCCAACGCATTCGCAGAAACGGATTGTTTATGCTTCCGAGAACGTTGCCCGCGCTTCTGGCGGTGAGCTGGCTGTTGCTCGGCCCGTCGGCCGCCCCCGGGAGCCCTCCCGCCCGGCAGGAGGTGGAGCGCGTCGTGCTGAACGACGGCTACCAGATCGTGGGCAAGGTGCTGGCCGAGAAGCCCGACGCGATCTTCCTCGACGTCGGCTACGACGTGATCAAGGTCCCCCGCGACCAGATCCTGCGGCGGGGTGCCCCCGAAGCCACGGCGCCTGAGTCGGTGAATGTCGCGGGCAATGCGACCTCGCCGAGCGACGGATTCTTCGAGATCCGGACCCTGCGGCCCCGGCCGGTGAATGAGCTGGTCAATGAGTACGGCGAGGCGGTCATCTCGATCGAGACCCCCTCGGGGATCGGCTCGGGGTTCATCATCAATCCGGACGGCTTTGCCGTGACCAATCACCACGTGATCGAGGGTGAGACGCGCATCTCGGCGATCCTCTACCAGCGCACGTCGAGCGGATGGCGGCGGCGGAAGATCGACGACGTGCGGATCGTCGCGGTCAATCCGTTCCTCGACCTGGCCCTCTTGAAGCTGCCGGCGCAGGACGGCTTGAAACTCGAACACGTCGTGCTGGGTACGCTCGATGACCTCGACGCCGGGGATGGAACATTCGCCGTGGGGAACCCCCTGGGCCTGGAGCGGAGCGTCTCGCAGGGGATCCTCAGCACCTTGAACCGGAATTTCGAAGGGCTGGTCTACCTGCAGACCGACGCGGCGATCAACCCCGGGAATTCCGGAGGCCCCCTGTTCAATCTCCGGGGCGAGGTGATCGGGGTGACGAACATGAAGGCCTCTCGCGGAGACAACCTTGGATTCGCCATCCCGATCAATTACGTCAAGGACTTCCTGCGGAGCCGAGACGCCTTCGCCTACGACAAGGACAATCCCAACAGCGGCTACCGCTATCTGGACCCGCCCCGCCGTCGCCGCCCCGAACCCCCGGCCGCCGCTCAGCAGCAGCAGGAAGGGACCTCGGGGGTCGGTGCCGGCGCATCGGCTCGCGATTCGGGCGAGTGAGGCGGGTTTCGACCAACCGGCGCTTGGCATTGGAATTGCCGGGAGCTATGGTCACTGGGGCCGACCCGGTTTCCGGGTCGGCCGTCTGGCGTGAGAAGGGGCGGAGCTTGACGACTCGTCTTCCGAGCAACTCAGGCTTGTCGCGTTCCCCTGGGCCCCCGACTGACTTCGCGATTCCATGATCGGCTCGCGTGGGGGCCTGCCTCGGTTCGAATTTTTCAACGATTGAAGAAGGAGAAAAGCTCAATGCGATTCCCGACTCGGGTGCTCGCCGGCTCGGCATTGCTCGGCGTCCTGACAGCGGCGGTTCCGGTGGCGGCGCAAGTCCCCGACGAGAACGCGCTGCCCAGTTCGACCCTCGCCATCGTCAAGGCCAAGAGCGCCAGCGACCTGCGCGAGGCCCTCGGCCGCAGCCAGATCGGCCAGTTGCTGGCGGATCCGGCCATGGAGCCGCTGAAGGAGGACGTGCGGGCCAAGCTGGGCGACCTGGACAACGAGCTGCAGCAACGGCTCGGTGTGGGCCTGGAGGAGCTGCTCGAGACGCCCCAGGGGCCGGCCTGGCTGGCGGTCACCCGCCGCGACGATGTGCTGCCGATCGCCGTCTTGCTGGTCGCCGACGCCGGCCAGAACGCCGAGCGGATGAACGAGATCATGACCCGTGGCACGGATCAGCTCGTCCAGGAGGCCAACGGCGAGTCTCGGACCGAGGAATTCCAGGGCAAGACCCTGACCATCATCCAGCCGCCGGCCGAGGACAGCCCGCCCCTGGTCTGGACCAACGAGGGGAGCGTCTACTTCATCGGCGTCGGGGTCGAAGGGGTCAAGGACCTGCTGGCCAACGCCGACGGCCGGGAAGATTCGCTCGCCTCGAACGCCAACTACCAGGCCATCGGCACGAAGCTCGGCACCGAGAGCCAGGTCTGCTGGTACATCGACATCCAGCAGGCGTTGCAACTGGTGATCCAGGCGGCCGCCGAGCAGGGCGGCGAGGCCGGCCAGGCCGAGGCCCTCTTGCGGACGCTCGGCGTCGACCAGCTCAAGGCCGTCGGCGGGACGGTTGACCTGGCGACCGGCGACTACGACTCGATCTCGAAGACCTTCGTCTACGCCCCCGGCCCGCGCGCCGGCATCCTGCGACTGTTCCAGATGCCGCCGATCGAAGGGACCCCGGAGGCGTGGGTGCCGGCCGACGTCAGCAGCTACCAGACGATCAGCTGGGACCTGGGCGCCGCCTACACGGCGCTGGGCGACCTGGTGAACATGTTCCTGCCCGGGGCGATCGAGAACGTCGAGCGCGGCCTGCAAGGCCCCGGCGGCGAGACGATCCGCTTCCAGCAAGACATCTTCGCTCCGCTCGGCGATCGGATCACCATCCTCTCCGACTTCGAGGGCGAGGGGGCGGAGCTGGACGCGGAGAGCCAGCGGGCGCTGGTCGCCGTCGAGCTGGACGACGAGCAGACCTTCCAGAACACGCTGAACAAGATCTTCGCCATCACCGGCGCCAACCCGAAGACGCGAGACTTCCAGGGCACGACGATCTACGACGTCGAGCTGCCGGAACTGCCGGCCGCCCCGGGCGCCCCCCAGATGCAGCTCTCCGGCAACGTGAGCTTCGCCATCGCCAAGGGCTACCTCTTCGCCACCGGCCGCGCCCCGCTGCTCGAGCAGATCCTCCGAGGGGGCGGCAGCGGCCTGGCCGACGACGCCCAGTTCCAGAGCGTCGCCTCGAAGTTCCCGGCCCAGGTGTCGACCTTCGCCTACAACCGGCCCGAGGAACAGGCCCGCGCCGTCTACAACACCGTCACGAGCGGCCAGTTCCAGGAGGCGCTCGACCTGGCCGGCAACGCCGGCGGCGCGGACGTGCCCGACCTGTCGGAACTGATCGACGTCGAGAAGATCCCGGAGTTCTCCGTCTTCGCCAAGTACCTCACCCAGGGGGGGAGCTACAGCGTGATGGAGGATGACGGCCTGATGATCATCCAGTTCTCGCTCCCGAAGGGGAACTGAACCCGATCCGGGTGATTGAATTGCCCGCCCCGGGTCGCACCGAGGTCGGGCATGAATTGAAGATCGAGATCTCGCCGCCCCGCTCCGGAACCGACCGGAGCGGGGCGGTGTCGTTTCGCATGCAAGGATTAGGGGGCGGAGAGGCTCCCTGTCCGTGTAAAGACCTGTCCGTGTAAAGAAGGGATTGAAGAACTGAAGATCGGGGGGCGGAGCCCCCTCCAACATTCATCAAGAAAGGCTCCGTCCACCGATCCGGACGATCGATCGACCGACGGCGGCGGATCGGCGGCTCCCCCCGGCGGGGGAGCCGGGGGTCGGCCGCCGTCACTTTGCGCAGCTTCGGCTCAAGCCGCGCAACCGGATCGACCGATCGAGAGGGTGATCCGATCGCGCGGTGGCACCAATGGCCTGCCCGCGTGGGGGGAATGGCCAAAGGTCGGGAGGAGTCCGATGCGGGATCGCAATGGTAGCGGGTCAATCCGACGATGGCTCGGGTCCGGCGGCTCGGCCGCCGACCGGCGGCGGGCCCGTCGTCCTCGTCTCGAAGGGCTGGAGGCGAGGCAGTTGCTGGTCGCCTCGCTCAACCCGATTCCGGGCCTCGCGGTCGCGGCCGACCTGGGCCGGGTGGTCGCCCTGGAGGCGGGGACCGGCGAGGCGCAGCAATTCACGGCCTCGTCGAGCAACCCGAACATCGGCGTGTCGGTCGTCAACGGGTCGTTCCTGTCGATCGACGTGTCGCACGCCTCCAGCGGGGCGGGCGACCCGGCCTTCTCCGGGACCTTGACGTTCCAGCTCTTCGACGAGCTGACCCCGGTGACCGTCCGTCGGATCCTGGCGCTGGTGAACCAGGGGTTCTACACCTCGCCGACGACCAACCCGAACTCCGATTTCACGAACCTGCCGAGCAAGAATTTCCACCGGGTCGCCCAGGGCTTCCCCGGCAATGAGTTCATCGTGCAGGGCGGGTCGGCCAATGGGAACGGGACGGGCGAAATCGACCAGCCCGGCTTCCCCTTCGCCGACGAGTTCCGCGCCCCCCTCGTCTTCAACGGCCAGGGCCAGCTGGCGATGGCCAACGCGGGGGACGACACGAACAACTCGCAGTTCTTCGTCACGACCGGCTCGCCGCGGTTCCTCGACTTCAATCACACGATCTTCGGCCAGCTGGTCGAGGGGGCCGACGTCCTCGAACAGATGACGCAGGTCTCTCGGACCGCGAACGATACGCCCGTCTCGCCCATCCTGATCACCGGCACGCACGTCAGCCGGTCGAACCCGAACGGCACGGTCCTGATCGACACCGGCGCGGCCGCGGCGGGCGAGTCGGCGACGATCACGGTCACGGCGTCGACCCCCTCGGACGGCTCGACCGACACCGAGACGTTCCAGGTGAGCGTCGTCGCCAACACCGAGGATGAGCGGCCGTTCCTGAGGCCGGTCACCGACCAGATCACCGCGCCGAACGCCCCGATCCAGTTCCAGCTGAACGCCGTCAGCACGAATCCGGGCGATGAGTTGACGTATCGCGTTGCGGGCGGAACGGTGACGCAGGGGCAGGCGCCCTTGACCTACCAGCTCTTCACGCCCGTGCAAAATGCGGCGGCCAGCGTCGATGCGAACGGCCTGGTCACCATCACGCCCAATGCCGGGTTCGAGGGGGTCATCGACCTGATCGTCGGCGTCCGGGATCAGGTCAACCGCAGCGGCAGCCCCAGCATCCCGATCGACGCCGTCAGCAATTTCGACACCCAGCGGATCACGCTGACGGTGACGACCAACACCCAGCCGACCGCCACGCCCGTCTCGGCGCAGACGACGCGGAACCAGGCGGTGACGATCCAGCTCGCCGGGCAGTCGGGCAACCCGGAATCGCAGCAGACGCTGACCTACGAGCTGACCGGGCCCCCGGTGCACGGCCTGATCTCGCAGTTCAACGCCCAGACGGGCACCCTCGTCTACACGCCTTTCTCCAACTTCCAGGGGAACGACTCGTTCGGGTTCCGGGTCCGGGACGTCGGCGCCCCGACGCCGAACCTGACGAGCGAGCCGGCCGACGTGTCGATCGTGGTGCAGGGGGGCACCGCCCAGCCCGTCCCCCCGACGGCGCAGTCGCAACTGCTGACGGTCCCGGTCAACGACCCGGTCCCGGTGCAGCTGGTCGGCTATCCGGGGACCGAGGATTCGGGCCAGACCCTGACCTACATCCTCGACACCTCGGAAACCCTGGGGACGGTCTCGAACTTCGACGCCGCGACCGGCACATTGATCTACACGCCGCCGACCGGATTCGTCGGGACCGACACCCTGAGCTTCAGCGTCCGGCAGACGGGCGAGCCGGGCTCGGGCCTGGAGAGCGCCGACGCCACCGTGACCTTCACGGTCGTCGGGGCGGCCCCGACCGGGTCGGTCCGGCAGATCGGCAGCGTCCTGATCGTCACCCCGCCGCCGGGCCGGCTGGTCAATCCGGATCCGAACACGATCGACGTCAGCGTGATCGGCGGCCGGGTTTCGGTGTCGATCAACGGGGTCATCGACACGATCCGGCCTCCGGTCAGCGAGCTGGAACGGGTGGTCGTCTACGGCACGAAGGCCAGCGACACCATCACGATCGCCCCGGACGTTCCCCTGCTGGCGACCCTCGACGGCGGCCTCGGCGGACGCAACCGGCTCCAGGCCGGCGACCTGCCGACCCGATTGCACGGCTGGTTCGGCCAGAACACGCTGCGGGGGGGGGCGGCCCGCGACGCCCTGATCGGCCGGATGGGGCGGGTCCGGTTCCTGCCGAGCCCGGGAGACGACCTGGTCTTCGCCGGCGACCCGAACTTCTATCCCCAGGTCGACAAGCACGCCAGGAACGAGGGGATCCCGCCGACCGGCCAGTTCTTCCGGTTCGTCCGCGATCGCCTGGTTCCGGTGCCGACGCCGGCCCCTCAGTCGCAGGGCAGGATCGTCCTGCACCCGAGGCGATCGAACGTGACCGTCCCCGAGTTCAACCTGCCCGGCTCGGCCGGGGGCGGCGGCGATCAGGCCGCGGCGCAATCGCCGGCGATCCTCGCCGCCCAGCGACGCCTGGCCGAACGGATCGCCCGGCAGCAGGGCGGCGGCGATCAGGCGACTTGATCGAAGCCTGTTGATCCATTAGGATCGGTTCCAGGCACTGAACGGCGGCCGAGGCCCCCCGTGACTCCGGTCCGGGGGCGCCCCGGCCGCCTTCGGTCGTCTCGCCCGGCGTGCCTGGCGCGACGACCGCCCATGCCGCTCGTTTGTGTCGGATGGCCCCTCACGTCGATCGTGGTCGGGCCGGGGTGTCGCCGCCGCCGACCACGGATCCCTCGATCGACACCGTGACCTGCAACGACAGCGGCGACTCGCGTCGCCGGGCACCGTCGCCGGGCCCGATCGGGGGGTCGTCTCGCCTCGGGCCTCCTCGCATTCTCGGGCATGCATCGAGATTTTCGCGCCCCGGCACGTCGCGATGTCTTAGGGTGTCATCAGGCGAGATGCGGCAACCTTGACCCGATTGACCACCCCCGCTAGCATTGATTGCATGCATGCGATTCTCCCCATTCGGATCTTCCGGAGGGAGGGGGGAATTGGCCTCGTCGAGAATCGCGGTTTCGCTAGGATGAGCGGTCGAGGTGGGGTTGGGACACTCCGCCCGGGCTTCGACGGCGAGGTGAGGGGGCCGGGAGGCGAGCGGGCCGGGCGGGGGCCGCCGGCGATGACTCCGGATCGAGACGGGGGAGGGAACGGTGAGCGATGAGGTCCAGCGGAAGGCGAGGCGGTCATATCGCCCGGGGGTCGAGGGGCTGGAGGCGTTGCGGCTGCTGAGCGGCCTGATGGCCTCGCCCCCGGCGGTCCCGGCCGAGCATGGCGCGTTGTCCGTCGCCGTGCCCGAGTCGCCCCCGGTGTTCGAGCCGACCGTCGATTCGGACGCCTGGGACGCGGCGATCGACCAGGCCTTCGCCCCGGAGCTGCTCGAGGCGTCGCCGGCCGAGGCGGTCGAGACGATCGGCCGGTCGGATGCCGAGGCGATCCGGGGCGGGCTCTCGCAGCTCGACCGCTACCTGGCCCGGACCTGGATGCGGGCCGGGCTGCCCCCCCAGAAGCACGACGACTGCACGCAGGCGGTGTACGTCAGCCTGCTGAAGCAACTGGGCCGGCCGGGCTTCGATCAGCTGATGATCGCCGTCGGGGTGCTCGGGATCCGGGAGGTCTTCAGCCGGGAGCGGGACGAGGGGACCACCTTCTTCCGCGCCATCGACGCGACCAAGAAACGGGCCCAACGCGAGCGCAAGCTCCGGTCGCTCGACGACAGCCCGGATGATCCCTCGGCGCCGTTCCGGGAGCGGGACTGGGTCGAGGACCTGGGAGAGGCGATCGATCGGAGCCTCAACCCGAGGGAAGCGGACCTGATCCGGGCGACCCTCCAGGGGGAGACCCCGGCCGAGATCGCCGAGCGATGGGGGGTGGCCCCCAAGACGGTCAGCAACGAGAAGTCGCGGGCCTTCCAGAAGCTGCGGTCGTTCCTCAGCGCCCTGGAACCGGTCGCCTGAGCCGTCTCGACCGGCCCGAACCGGGCCGTCGCCCTCCCGAATCGACCGCCGCAAGGGCCCTGGATCGTCCGAATCCGGGGGCGACCGACGCGATTTTTTACAACCCGGTCCCGCCGGTTTTGGGTCGATTGTTCAAGGCGAGGGGCGGGACTTCAGCGATTTCCGGAAGGGGGCAGGGCGGTTGTCCGGGCCGTGCCGGTCGTGCCGATCGAGGGCGGCCCCGGGCGGGCCGATCGACCGTGTCCGGGCCGGGTCGGTATGATAGATTGAATTGTGACGGGCGTTCGCGAACGAGGAATCGCCCGGATCTGATCGGAGAGCCGATCATCGCCGCCTGGCCCGGGAGGGTCGCTGACCATCCTCGGCATGTGGCGTGCATCGGGCTGCGATGGCAACAGCGAAGCGTTTCCCCACTCGGTGATTGACTTCATCAAAGACGTGCAGCCACGGATCGGTGCGCGGACGGATCACGGAAGGCCCCCGGTCTGTGGTCACCGCTTGCGATCCTCGACCCCGATCGTCCCGATTCGGCACGACTCCACGGCGAGCAGGACCAGCGGGAGCACACCATCGGCCAGGGCCTGCCCGAGATCGTCCCCGCGACCGACCCGAAGCGGGAGGATCGTGGCCGATGCTCGCCCTGCTCCGAGGTCCCCTGGCGGGACTCTTCATCCTGGCGTTGGCGTTCCTGCCCGCCTCCCCGATGGCCGCGGACTCGCCGGGACCGGCCGAGGTCATGGTCACGTCCGAAGCCGCGGTTTCGATCGCCCGGCAATCGACGGCACCGGCCGAGGCGGCGCCTTCGGCCTCGCCGGGGACTCCCGACGAGGCCCTGACTCAGGCCCTGGGGCGCGAGCGCGTCCGGGACTGGTCGGGCGCGATGACGCTCTACGAGCAGGCGCTGGAACGCTGGCCGAGCCGGACCGACTTCCGGCACCGCCTGCGGCTCTGCCAGACCCACTACCGGCTCGGCCGCCGGTATGAGGACCAGAGCTTCCGGAACGTCCTGCTCCGGCTCCCCCGGTCGGACGTGATGGCCCTGTACCAGGAATTGCTGGAGCGGATCGAGACGGGGTACGTCGATCCGGTCCGGTTCGACCCGCTCCTGAGGCACGGGTACGACAACCTGGAAGTGGCGCTGCGCGACCCGGTGTTCCTGGAATCGCATCGGGTCGACGCGTCGGAGCGGGCCGAGCGGGTCCGGTGGCTCCGGGACGCCTATCGGTCGCAGCGGGCGAAGCTCTCGGTGCAATCGCGATCGGAGGCCCGGGCGCAGGTCGAGTCCGCCTGCGACCTCGGCAGCCGGGCGTTGGGCCTGCCCGAGGCGGCCGTGGCCCTGGAATTCGTCTATGGGGCCTGCGACGCGCTCGACGACTACACGGGCTGCCTGACCCCCGACAAGCTGTCGGACCTCTACGCCGAGATCGACGGGAACTTCGTCGGGATCGGCGTCGAGCTGAAGCACTCGGAGCGGGGGCTGTTGCTGGTCAACGTCATCCGGGGCGGCCCGGCCTGGGAGGCCGGGCTCAGGCCGGGCGAGCAGATCGTGAAGGTCGACGACCGGCCGCTCGACGGCCTGAGCCTCGACTCGGCGGCGGGGTTGCTGCAAGGGGTCGAGAACTCGGGGGTCGAGGTCGAGGTGCTGGGCGGCGACGGCCGGATTCGGGCGGTCGACCTGGTCCGTCGGCCGGTGGAGGTCTGGAGCGTCGAGTCGACGGCCTTGCTCCAGGGGGGGGTCGGCTTCATCCGCCTGATCAGCTTCCAGAAGACGACGCTGGCGGAGATGGATCGGGCCGTGGCCGATCTGCAGGCGAAGGGGATGCGTCACCTGGTCCTCGACCTGCGGGGCAACCCCGGCGGCCTCTTGAACGTGGCGGTCGAGCTGGCCGATCGGTTCCTCGATCGCGGCCGGATCGTCGCCACGAGGGGCAGGGCACCGGGCCAGACGTTTGACTACGTCGCCTCGCAGGCGACCCCCTGGCGGATGCCGGTCACGTTGCTGGTCGACGGCGACAGCGCCAGTGCGAGCGAGATTTTGGCCGGGGCATTGAAGGAGCACCGCCGGGCGGTGGTCATCGGCGAGCGGACCTTCGGCAAGGGGTCGGTGCAGAGCATCTATCCCCTGCGGTCGGCCGACGCGGCGCTGAAGCTGACGACGGCCAAGTTCTACTCGCCGAACGACCGGCCGTACAGCGAGCACGGCGTGTCTCCCGACGTCGAGGTCGCCTCGGTGGCCCGCCCGGCGTCGGACGGGGGGGCCGGGGCGATCGAGCCGATCCCGTTCGGCGATCCGGAGCGTGATCCGGCGCTCCGAATTGCCATTCGCAGGGTCCTGGCCGAAGACCTGGCCGGCAACGCCCGCTAGAATGATCGGACGGTGATCGTGTCCGGGGTCTTACGGCCCGGCTCAGGGAGGGACGCTCGACCATGTCCGTGTCCGATGCTTCGACCGGCGTGCAACTGCAACCGAGGCTGGCCTGGACGGTCGTCACCGACGCCCCCTTGAAGGGCCTGGGCCTGATGCGGGAGGCCGGTCGGATCATCACCTGGGACGAGGCGGACGGCCTGGTGATGTCGGACCTGAACGGCGACCGGATCTGGGCCGTCCGGGCGCCGGGGCCGATCCAGGGGGGGGCGGTCAGCGATGACGGCTCGCTCGTGGCCCTGCTGGGCGAGTCGCGCCGGCTCTGGCTGTTCGGGCCGGAGCTGGAGCTGATCGCCGACCGCGAGGCGGTGGCCGACCCGCTGGCGATCGCGGTCGATCCGCACGGCCGGTTCGTCGCGGTCTCCTCCCGGATGGACCAGACCCACCTCTACACCCGATTCGGGCGCAAGGCCGGCGAATTCGAGACGATGCAGCCGCTGGCCCACGCGGTGTTCGTCCCCGGGCGGCCGACGCTGCTGGGGGCGGCCGGGCACGGCTCGCTGTTCGGGATCGACCTGCACCCGGCCGGACGGGGGAAGCTGTTCGCCGAGGTCGCCTGGAGGGAGTCGCTCCTCTCGAACGTCGGCCGCCTGGCCGTGACCGGGGACGGCGGGACAATCATCGCCAGTTGCTACATCCACGGCATCCAGCGCTTCGATGCCCAGGGGAGGAGCGAGGGGGCCTATCACCTGGGCGGCACGGCCGTGAATGCCGTCCCCGACTTCATCGGCCGGACGATGGCCGCCGCGACCCAGGAAGGGGAGCTGTTCCTCCTGAATCGGGCCGGGAACGTGCGGTGGAAGACGGCCTTGCCGCGCCCCGCCGTGGCGCTCGAGATCGACGCCCTGGGCCGCTGGCTCGTCTACGGGCAGGCGACCGGCGAGGTCTCCCGGATCGACCTGGACGAGTCGGCCCGGGCCGGCCCGGCGGGGCAGGGCCCGGCGTCCCGATCGGCCGTGCGGGCGGCCCCGGCAACCGCCCCGGCTCCGGCACGATCGGCCGTGCGGGCGGCCCCGGCCGCGGCCAGCCCGATGCGGACGCCGGCCTGGTCGGTCACGGTCACGGAGACGGAGGATCGGGCCGAGACGGCCGTGCTGGCCGTGCTCGACGACCCTCCCCGGATCGCCTTGATGACGAGCAGCGACCGGCTGGAGCTGTTCACGACGGCGGGCAGGAGCCTGGGCAAGACCCCGCCGATCGGCGGGAACGGCCGGCTGCTGCGGACGGCCCCGGGCTGGATCGCCGCCGCGACCGACCGGGAACTCCTGCTGTTCGATGCGCGCCGGAACGCCGGCAGGCGCCTGGAAGACCTGAACCTGGTGCAGTTGACCCACCTGCAGATTCGCCCCGACGACTTCGGCTTGGTCGCCGTGCAGGAGCGGGACCGGATCGGCCGGGCCACCACGGCGGGCCGTTGGATCTGGCGCAAGGAACTGCCCTCGGCCGTCGAGGAGCTGGCGATCGGGCCGGATGGCCTGACGGCCGTGACGACCGACGACGGCCGCCTGCTCCTGTTCGACCCGGCCGGGAACCCGGTGACGGGGCCCCAGGCGACCTACGAGGAGCCGCTCGGACTGGCCCCGGCCCCCTCGGGGGCCCCCTCGGACCTGGCCCTGCTGAGCCTGGCCCGCCATCGCCAGATCCTGCGAGGCCACGACGAGCGGGGATGGGTGCTCTGGGAATCGCCCGTGCCGTGGGAGTCGTGGCAGCTCGAGACGGTCGGGCCCGCGATCGTCGTCTCGGCCCCCGACGGGCGGGCGATCGCCTACGACGGGACCGGCCGGGCGCTGGGCCAGGGCCGGGACGCGGTCGCCCCCGGGATCTTCGCGATCGGCCCCGGGGGGGAAGTGCTCCGGGTCGCCCGGCGGGGCCCGCACCTGATTTGCGACGACCTGTCCGGCCGGGTCCGATGGCGCGCCTTGACCAACGCGGGCCGGGCGCCCTTGGCGGCCGGTCGCTCGGGGATCGCCACCCTGATCGGGCGCGACCTGACCTGGTTCCCCCAGGCCGCCCAGAATCCCGAAGCTCGCTCGTCGTGAGCAAGCCCCGCAGTCATGTGGGCCTGGAGCATCATCCGATCGGTCGCGGCCGGGGCGTTCTGGTTTTCCGAGAAAGATGGTTGGCGCCTGCGAGGATCAGGGATATAGTGACCCAAACCCTCCTTTTTTCCAGGTGCGTGCAATCATAAACGAGTTCCAAACCTTTACCACCAGACCCCCGTCGTCGGGGTGCTGACGTGTTCTTTGTGGAGTCTTGGCGAGCGGAAATCACCCGGTTCTCATCCCCCTTGAGGCAGTGGGCCAGGATGGCCTGGAGGTCATGATGGCGTTATGTAGCAGCCCCTCCGTGGATATACATCGAGCCCCCACGCCGCTGAGTCTCCTCGCCGAGGGCGAAGAAGAGGCCCGCAAATTCAAGTGGATCATGAGCGAGAAGGCCGGCCGCGACCTGGGCGACTGGGCCATCCGCTGCTGGGTCCGCGAGCACTGGAACGGCTTCCTCCGCGAGCGATGGCTCGAACATCTCCAGGGCCGTGCCTTCTGGATCGAGCTGGACCGCGAGGACTACGGCCTGCTCCAGCGCGAGTTCCGCGATTCCTGCCCCCTGTTCGACGAGATCTTCCGCCGGATCAAGCGGGGCGACGAGAACCTCGAGATCCTCAACTGGGCGATCGACGAGGGCATCGCCACCGACGACGTGATCGACATCCTCGAGGCCATCGACATCAACAGCCGGCGGATCGAGTGCAAGTTCGCGATCCGGCTCTCCCAGGCCCATTGAGCCGATCGGGCCGGGGGTGACGGCCGGGGCTCTCGGGGTCGATCGTTCTTGCCGTTCGGGTCGGCATGACGCCGATGTGCCCGGGCCGGCTCCGTCCGGGAGGCCGACCCGAGCGACGGTGCAGGATCACGCGCCAGCGCCCGCTTCAGCGAGCCGGACGAGGGTCCGGACGAAGCAGCCGGTGCCGCCGGCGTCGCGGGTGGAGGAGTCGGAGTCGGCCCAGGCGGGGCCGGCGATGTCGAGGTGGGCCCAGGGGCGGCCGCCGACGAACTCCTCCAGGAACTTCCCGGCGATGCTGGCCCCTCCCCACTTCGAGCCGACGTTCTTCAGGTCGGCCACGGGGCTCTTGAGCGACTCGCGGAAGTCGGCGTCCATCGGCAAGGGCCAGACGCGCTCGCCGACCGCCTCGGCGGCCGACCGGACCGAGTCGGCCGTCGCCTGGTCATTGCTGAACAGGCCGGCGACCTTCGGGCCGAGGGCGACCATGCACGAGCCGGTCAGGGTGGCCAGGTCGATGATCCGGGCCGGCTCCTGCTCGGCGGCGTAGCTCAGGGCGTCGGCGAGGATCAGGCGGCCCTCGGCGTCGGTGTTCATCACCTCGACGGTCTTGCCGTTGCGCATCGTCAGCACGTCGCCGAGCTTCATGGCCCGGCCGCCGGTCATGTTCTCGGCCAGGGGGAGGAAGGCCCGGACGTTGACCGGCAATTCGAGCCGGGCGATGGCCGTCATCGCGGCGGTGACGATGGCCGCGCCGCTCATGTCGGCCTTCATGTCCTCCATCGAGGCCGACGGCTTCAGCGACAGGCCGCCCGAGTCGAACGTGATCCCCTTGCCGACCAGGGCCAGGGCCGGGGCCTGCGGGTCGGCCGCCCCGAGCCATTCGAGGGCCACGAAGGCCGGCGGCTCGTCCGACCCGGCCGACACGCCGAGCAGGCCGCCGAAACGCTCGCGGCGGATCCGGGCCTCGTCCCAGATCGTCACCGTCAGGTCGGCCTGCCCGGCCTCGGTCCGGATCCGGTCGGCGAGCAGCGACGGATTCTTCCGAGCCGGGGGGAGGTTGACCAGCTCCCGGGCCAGGTTGATGGCCCGGCCGAGGATCTGGGCGCGCTCGAGGGACTGCTCGATCGGCCCGGGTTCCGGCGACGAGCCGGGCGGCACGCACAGCCGGAGTTCCTCGAACGCGAAGCGCGACGGCTCCGACTTCGCCAGGCCGGGGCCGCTGGTGCCGACCATCACGCCCTGCACGATCGCCGAGGCGACCTCGGGGGCCTTCGGCCCGACCTCGGGCAGGACCAGGCCGACCGAATCCCGCGATCGGCCGCCGAGCCGCTTGCCGACGAGCACGCCGAAATCGAAGGCTTCCGCCGCGCCGAAGCGGTCGGAGGGGCCGAGCCCGACGACCAGCGTCGAGCCGCTCGAAGGCCCCAGCAGGTCGTGCAGGGCGGACGCCTCGCCGAAGCCCCCCGAGAGGTCCCGGGAGGCGATCAGGCGGCGGACGAGCTCGGCACCGGGGGTCTCGGAAAGCCAGGAGGGCGGTTCGGGCTGGTCCTCGAACATGCCGACCACCAGCCAGCCGGCCTCACGCGGGGCGGGGGCTTCGGAGTCGATCCGAATCTTCATCGAGACGCATTCCTTCCGGGACCACACGCGTTTCTTGGAAAAAAAGGGGCTCTCAATCTTCCCCGCCCCCGTCTCGTGCGCCAAGCCGGCTTGCCGAACGCTTCGAATCCGGCTAGACTCCGCCGCGCATGTCCCGACCCGACGGATGGGGGCCGCTCCCACCGTTCGGGCTTCGGCTCGCCCCGGGCCCATCGATCCCTCCCCGACGCGCCACCCCCCACCCCGCCCGGTGACCCTGATCCGATCGATCAGACCCGCCCCCTGGGGTGCCCTCGACGACGGCGAAGCGCTCGCTCGCCGGTCGAGGCCGGCCCCGGGAGGGACCGGGAGGACGCGGAGGTCGACCGATGCTGACCCGACCGAATTGCTCGACGAGGCGGGCCTTCTGCCTGGCCCTGACCCTGCTCAGCCTGACCGCGGTCGGCTGCGTCGAACGGCGCTACACGATCCGGACCGACCCGCCGGGGGCGTTGGTGTTCGTCAACGGCGAGGAGTCGGGGATCAGCCCCGTCTCGGTGAGCTACGAATACTACGGCGACCGCCGCGTGACGATCCAGGCCGAGGGGTACGAGACGATCCACACGAGCCTGCCGATCAACGCCCCGTGGTGGAATAACGCCTTCACCGGGTTCTTCACCGAGAACCTGGTCCCGTTCACCCTGCGAGACGAGCGCGAGTTCCGGTTCACGATGGCCCCGGCCGTCTCTCCCGAGACGGGCGACCTCGTCGGCCGAGGCCAGCAACTGCGCGAGCAAGCCCAGGCGCCTCCCCCCGAACGCCCCGGGGGGTTCTTCCGCTTCTTCGCGCTCTGATTCCGGTGTGCTGCTCCGGATCGCGCGCAGGGCGACGCGACGGGGTGCCGAGGCTCCGTCGCCGTCGCCTTCGCCTGTCGCTGACCGGAAATCGCCTCCTCTCCCCGCAAGCATTCGCGAGGAGAGAAGGGGCCTCCGTCTTCAATCGACGTTACACGCGGATGCGGCTCGGATCGAGGACGGGGAACGGCTCGAAGCGGCCGTTGAGGATCGCCCCGGCATCGGCGCCGAACCAGTCGGAGAGGACCGCAGCGTATACGGATCGGAAATCGACGGTGAAGCGGGGATCCCCCTCGTCGTCGAGGCGGGACAGGTCGGGCCGGTCGCCGAGCAGGCCGGGCCGGAGGCCGCCGCCGAGCAGGAGCATCGAGCCGGCGGTGCCGTGGTCGGTCCCCCCCGACCGGTTCTCGGCCACCCGGCGCCCGAATTCCGAGAAGGTCATGACGAGCGTCCGGTCGAGGTGCCCCCGGGCGGCCAGGTCGTCTCGGAAGGCGGCCAGCCCCTGGCTCAGCTCCTGGAGCAAGGCGGCGTGGCGTCGGTCCTGCCGGGCGTGGGTGTCGAAGCCGCCGAGCGAGACGTAATAGACCCGCGTCGGCACCTCGGCCGCGATCATCTGGGCGACGAGCTTCATCGACTGCGAGAAGGCGAAGGGGGCGTAGCTCGCCTCGGTCGGGTCGTCCCGGACGGCCTCGCGAATCCGACGCGAGGCGGCCAGGGTGGCGTTGGCCGAACGCTGGACGTAATCGAGGTCGGCCAGGCCGGTCGGCTCGACCTCCTGGATCTGCTCGAAGCCGAGGCCGAGCGGCCCCTCGTCGGGCCAGTCGAAGATGGCGGGGTTGGCCATCGTCACGGCCCGGGGCCTGGGGTGGGCGAACGTCTGCGCCGGCCGATCGCCCAGTTGCAGGCCGACCATGGGCGAATCGACGCCTCGGCATTCGTTGTCGAAATAGCGGCCGAGCCATCCCTCGGTCCAGGAGGCGTCGGGGGGAGAGGCGGTTTCCCAGATCTCGGTCGACCGGAAGTGGGAGCGGTCGGGGTTCGGGTATCCGACCCCCTGGACGAGGGCAAGGTTTCCGTTGTCGAGCAACCGGCGCAGCTCGACCAGCTCGGGATGCAGGCCGAGCTCGTCGTCGACGCGGAGCACGTCGGCCGACGGGATCGCCAGGTTCGGCCGGGCCCGGTAGTACGCGTCGTCTCGATACGGGACGACGGTGTTCAAGGCGTCGTTGCCCCCGGCGAGCTGGACCACGACCAGGACGCGGTTGTCGCCCAGGCCGGGGATCGGCGGCACGCCTCGGCCCGGGTCGCCGTCGAAGGCCAGGCCCGTCTTCTGGAGGAAGGTCGGGACGGTGCCCGAGAACGCGGCTAGGCCCGCCGCCCGGCGGAGGAAGGACCGACGGCCCATCTGCATCAACATGATGATGTGTTCCTGTGTCGTCGAAGGATGCTCGGGAATTGGAATCGATTCGAAAGCCGATCAGGCCATCTGAGATTCGGGAGAGGCCAGGATGAGCCGGACCGCGATCGCCGGTCGATCCGCAACCGGCGCGGCCTGGCAAGCCCGGATCAGGGCCGCTCGGGTCGTCGGGCGGACGCGGGTGACGATCAGGCGGCCGAGCAGGGCATCGACCAGCGCGTCGGGACAGGCAGGGGGGCCATCGGGGAACAGGGCCTCGGCATGGAACTTCGTCTTGATGCCGTCCCTGGCCCGTTCGGCGCCGCGATCGGCCATGGCCTGTTCCATGCGTTCCATCCGCTCCCGCATCTGCGAGGGGTCGCGCGGGACGAGAAGGAAGCGGTCGAAGCCGATCGGCTCCAGGCCCTCGGGGATGCGGCTCTCCAGCAGGGCGTCGGCCATCTGGTAGCGCACGGCGAGGGAGCCGGAGCCGATCCAGGCCCGGCCGCCGGGCCATCCCTTGACGTTCGGCGGATCGAAGAGCGCCTGGCCCATGGCGGCGGTCAACTCGGCGAGGCTCGGGGTGGGCTCGACCTCCAGGCGGAGCTGTCGGCAGGCCCCGACGAGCAGGCGGACGGGACTCTTGATCAGGGTCCCCAGGGACGCGTCGTCGAAGAACTCCGGGGCGGTGAACAGAGCGTTCAGGACCGGCCGCAGCTCATATCCTGAGGCGCGGAAGGTGTCGGCCAGGCGATTCCGCAGGGTCCCTTCGGGATCGGCCGCGCCGAAGAAGTCGATGAGCCGGGACGCGAGGTGGAGGCCCGTCTCCTCGCGAGCCACGACCAGGTCGAGCACCTCATCAAGGCCGAATCGGCCCGACTCGCCGAAGATGGTCTTCGGGCCGGCATCGTGGCGATCGGCAAGGAAGGTCGCGTGCAGTCCGTCTCGGGAGAAGTTGCGCGGGTTGTCCGGCGCGGTGGGGCGGTCGGGCCTCGCGACGCCGGGGGGGGCGTCGAGGGTCCAGCCGGTGAGCGCCCGGGCCGTCTCCTGAATGTCGCGCTCGGTGTAGTGGCCGATGCCGAGCGTGAACAGCTCGAACAGCTCGCGGGCGTAATTCTCGTTCGGCTGCCGGGCGTCGCTGTCTTCCAGGTCGAGATACATCATCATGGCGGCATCTCGGGTGATGTCGCCGAGCAAGGCACGGAAGTTCCCCAGCGCATGACGCCGGAGCGTGGCGTTCTGCTCGTACATGGCCTGCGAGATGCCGACCTTGTCGTTGGCGCTGGTGAAGTGCCCGTGCCAGAAGAGGGTCATGACCTCCCGCAAGGGGGCGTCCGAGGCGATCATCCGGCCGAGCCACCAGGAGCGGAGGTCGTTGATCTCCGAGGCGTAGCGGCGGCGGGTGCTGCGGTGGTTCTCGGCCGCCTCCTCGCTCGGGGTGTCGGCGAATCGGCGTTCGGTATTGACCCAGGGGGTGCGGACCCAGCCGGGAGGATCGGGAGGGGCGGCCCCCTCGGCCGCGTCGAGGAGCGAGGCGACCGCCTGATCGACCGGCGTGCCGATGAGGCGATTGATCTCCTCGGGAGTCCCGCCGAACCCGGCCCGGCTGAGCAGGTGGGCGGCCGACGCGGCGTCGAGGCAACGCCCTTCGGTCTCCGTGGGCGTTTGAAGTCGTTTCATGATGAATCCCTCGCAAAGGCGTTTTTGGATAAACAACAATCAGAACTGGTCGGCGGAGAGGACCTCGCCGCCGGCCCGGGTGGAGAGGGCCCGCCAGGTGGCCAGGGAGATCGTCTCCTTGATGAACCGGACGCTGCCGTCGGCCATCAGCACGCTGACCCCGCCGGGGTGGTTGCTCCGGGCCGCCGTCCAGCCGCGGCCGTGGGCGCTGACGTCGGGAATCGGGCTGTTCGGGGCCAGGTAGGCGTCGAAGGCGGCCGGCACCTGGCGGCCCGAGATCCAGGAGTAGCCGCGATCGCCCCGCCATCGGGTCGCGGTCGCGGTCAGGGGGGCGAGGTCGGGGTTGACGACCGCCAGGCCATCCATGACCAGGCCGGGATTCCCGCCGTTCGTCCGCAGGATGGCCCCCAGGTTGGCGGCCTGCCGGCCCAGCTCGGCCGGCATCGGCCCTTCCGTGTCGAACCCGGTGCCGAGCAGGCACTGCGAGGCGAGCATCGTGTTCGAGAGCCCGTCTCGGATGTCGGACAGGCGGACGGTCGAGCCGTTCCAGAAGAGGCCGTCGGTCCGGTGGTTGATGTCGTAAAAGGTCCCCGTGCCGGAGCCGATGTTGACCACGTAGTTCGTGCCCGCCATCCGGCCGCCGAAGTACCGGTCGAAGATCGCTTCGTGGCCGTCGCTCGGGCAGAGGAAGCCGCGGACGACCGTCTGCGAGGCGGTCTCCTGCGACGGGTTCAGGCTGATCCAGGGGCCGGACCCGACATAGAGCGGCTGCTCGAAATTGATCAAGTTCTTCAGATTCGCTTGCTCCATGAAGGGCAGGATGCGGGCCTGGACCGAGTAGCCGAACGCGGTCGATTCGCCGAAGCCGGGCAAGGCGCCGACGCCCGACTCGTAGTTGTGCAGGGCCAGGCCCATCTGCTTCAGGTTGTTCTGGCTGCTCATCCGGTTGGCCGCCTCGCGGGCACTCTGCACCGCCGGCAGCAACAGGGCGATCAGGATGCCGATGATGGCGATGACCACCAGCAGCTCGATGAGCGTGAAGCCCCGGGATCGGTTCATGAGGTGCATGGATTCTCCTGTGTCGAAATCGCGATTCCTTCAATCCGCGTCGCCCGGACCTCGGCGCGCACGGCGATCGGCACCCGGGCCCGCGGGCGCACCGGGTACGAGACCTCGGAGGCGGTCGGCCCCGGGGGCACAAGGCCCCCGGTCATCCGTCCCGCGTCTCGGGGACGTCGGGCCGACTTTTTGAGAATGGATTCTCGTTCTCAAAATGCAGTCGGGCTGCCCGCCTGTCAAGAGGCTGGCGGCTCGTCGCCGGGCATTTCGGGCGGGCCGGTTGCCTTCTGTACAGAATGGCAGTAAAATGCGTCCGTACACATAGGGGCCCCGGGCGCGACGGGACGGGGACGAGCCCGGCCGGCTCCTCTTGGGACGGAGGGAGCGACGATGGAGCTTGCGATCGCGGAACCGGAGCAGGGGATGCTCGGCCGATCGGCGCCGATGCCGGGCGTCAGGCGCGTGCGGCGACGGGGCCCCTTGCTGCGGCCGGCCCGGGGAGGGGTGCGCGACTCGGGGCTTTACGGCGTCGACCTGACGGCCGGCTGCGCCATGGGCTGCGCCTTCTGCTTCGTCAAGGGGACGATGCGTGACCCCGGGCCGGGCCGCCTGCTGTTCGACCCGGGCGTGGTCGAGGCGATCGGCCCGGCGATCGATGCGCTCGACGTGCCGCCGAGGCGGGTGGTGTTGAGCCCGAGCAGCGATCCCCTGCCGCCGATCCGGGAGATCCGCGCCGCGACGCTCCGGATCATCGAGCAGTTGCTTGAGCGAGGAATCGAGGTCGTTTTAATGACCCGAGGGCGCGTGACGCGAGACGTAGCGCGGCTGCTCGGGTCGGCCCCGGAGCGGGTGCGGGTGGCGGTCGGCGTGGCCACGCTGGGCCGATCCCTCAGCAGGGCCTTGGAGCCGATGGCCCCCCTGGGGCCTCGGCGATTGAAGGGGATCGAATGCCTGATCGAGGCCGGGGTCTCGGTCGAGGCGCGGATCGAGCCCTTGATCCCCGGCCTGACGGACACGAGGGAGAACCTCCGGCCGTTGCTCCGGGAACTGGGGAGGATCGGCGTCCGCGAGGCGATGGCGCACTACGCCTTCCTGCAACCGGCGGTGATCCCGGCACTCCGGGAGGCCCTGGTGCCGCTCGGCCACGCCGAGCGTCTGGTGGACCTCTACGAAGGGGGCCCGGTGTTCTCGATCGGCGAGGCGGGGGCGACCAAGCACCTGCCGCTCGATGCGCGTCGCGAAGGGCTGGCTCGGGTGATCGCCTGGGGGGCCGAGGCGGGCCTGATCGTCAGCACCGGGTCGGCCCAGAATCCGGACCTGCCGAAGCTCGGCGCGACGCCCCCGGCGCCCGAGGCCCCCCCGTCGAAACCGCGATCGGCCCCGGGCAAGGGGGCCGCCCGAGCACCGGCCCCGGTTTGACTCTTGGATGATCAGCCGAGTCGGGCCAGGTCGTCCCAGAAGCCGGGGTAGGTCTTGGCCACGCAACCGGGGTCGAGGATCGTCACCCCGTCGGCCTTCAGGCCGACGAGGGCGAAGGACATGGCCATCCGGTGGTCGTCGTAGGTGTGGATGCGGGCGGGGGTGATGGTCGACGGCGGGAAGATCATCAGGCCGTCGGGGTGCTCGTCCACCTCGGCCCCGAGCTTGCGCAGTTCGGCGGCCAAAGCGGCGATGCGGTCGGTTTCCTTGTGCCGGATGTGGGCGATGTTGCGGATCCGGGTCGGCCCGTCGGCGAAGAGGGCGACGGCGGCGAGGGTCATCACCGTGTCGCTGATGGCGTTCATGTCCACGTCGATCCCGACGAGCGGCCCGTTGCCGGTGACGGTGATCGACGACTTCGACCGCTCGACCGTGCAGCCCATGTGCTCCAAGAGGTCGACGAAGCCGACGTCCCCCTGGATGCTCTCGGTCCCCAAGCCTTCCACGGTGATCGACCCGCCGGTGATCGCCGCCGCGGCGAAGAAGTAGCTGGCGGCCGAGGCGTCGGGCTCGATCGCGTAGGTCCGGGCCGAGTAGGGGGCCGGCTCGACGTTGAACCGCTTGAAGTCGCGGTTGCTGATCCGGCGGCCGAAGGCGGCCATCACCTCCATCGTCATCGCGATGTACGGCTTCGAGACGAGCGTGCCCATCACCTCCACCGTCGTCGGCCCCTTGGCGCAGGGCAGGGCCATCAGCAGGCCGCTGAGGAACTGGCTCGACACGTCGCCCCGGACCTCGGCATAGCCGCCATCCAGCCCATCAGCCTGGACGATGACAGGCGGGCAACCGTTGTCGAACTCGCTCCTGGCATCGGCCCCGAGGCGGTTGAGCGCCAGCAGCAAATCGGCCACCGGACGCTCGCGCATCCGAGGGACCCCGTCGAGCCGGTACGTCCCCCGGGTGACGCAGACCATCGCCGTCAGGAACCGCAAGGTCGTCCCCGAATTCCCAACGAACAAATCGGCCGATTCGGCCGGCAGGTGCCGCCCCCGACCTTCGATGACGATCGTGGCCGAGGCGGGATCATGCTCGACGCTCAGGCCCAGGCGCCGAAGGCTCTCGATCATCACCCGCGTGTCGTCGCTGTCGAGGGCGCCGGTCAGCGTACTCCGGCCTCGGGCCAGGCCGGCGACCACCAGCGCCCGGTTCGTCAGGCTTTTCGATCCCGGCACCCGGACGGATGCCCGGGGGGGCTGGGACAGGGGGGTGACGGTGACTTCGGCGGGAAAGTCCGGCATGGGAGGGGGCTCGGGCGGTCGGGGCTCTTGCGAACGGGTCGTGACGGTGCCGGCCGGCTGCCGGCATCCTCCCCATCATACCTCAGACCCGCACCCACTGCGGCGCCTGCTCCGGCGACCGGCCGAGGTCCTGGGGAGGGATGGTAGAATTTCCTTGGGTGCGAGTCTGTCTACACAATGCCAAGACCTATCACGCAGGTGGAAGTTGATCGCCGATCTTCCAAACCTCAGCCCCGACAGGAACCTCACCCTTGCGCATCTGGCGAGGGAGTATGAAAGCGAATTCCCGCTGCGGGTCGAATGGATTACACGTCTCGATGCCGGCGATAGATGTCTGGAAGCTCAAGCCTTCTGGGGTTCGAAACTCGATCGTATCAGCGATCTTCAGTTCGAAGTCGCAGTCGGCGAGAGGGCGGTCGCTGATGACAACAACCCCACGCTCTCGAAGGTCGAACAACTCCTGGACGTGAAATAGGAAACTCATCACGTTCTCGGCACGGTCCGGTACAAGCCCTGAACGGCTATCGAAGATCAGCGACCTTCTCAATGTCCTGACGCAATAATTCCGCCCGAAGTTGGTCCTCCTCAACGACAGCAAGCTCTTGGATTCCAAGACGTGAGAGGTTCCTTTTGTTCAACAGATACCGGGTCGTGGCGATGCCAATGGTCGAGCCGGGGCATTGGATGATGACAGCGACGACGGCATCAAGAGCCTTCCACCCGTACAATTCAACGGCGAGGATGGTTTTATCCAGGATGGTTTTCAGCGGCGGTGCCAGGCTGCCCGCTCTCGGTAGATCAGCCAAGAAGTGCGAGTGGTGCTGCATCGACAGCCAGTAGAAGAGGGTCTCATCCGAGGGTCCATCTTCTTGCTGCCACCCAATAAAGTAGCGTCGATTTGATGGGGAAAGACCGACTTGGATTTCGTAAAGCTCGTCGACCCCCTGTGGAACATGCGCCTCGATGTCTAGGACACGCTGGCCCAACCACTCCGACCAAATGTCGATCGACCGTCCTATGATTTGCTCGGTATGGATCATGGCTGTTCCGGCTGAATCACCAAACTCCGATCAACCCGAAGCATCGGACTGGCAACGGCAATCCATCACTTGCTCATCACGCAACGGCTTTGTTCCAAGGCCGTTGCGTCATCAGCGGTGAATCCGTGGATTCTCACAAAGACCTTCCCTTGACACACGTCAACCCTCTCCCGATGGTGGGCTCCCCCTCGTCGAAGAGGTGGAAGGCGTCATCGACGCAAGGCGATCGCGGACCTCGTCCGGCGTCAGGCAGGAGATCAAGAACCGCTTTTGACGGCTCGTCGGGCCGGACAGAAGGACAACCGCGGACGGTTTGCAACCAAGCACCTCGGCCAGCAAGGTCGCCAGGGCAGCATTCGCCTTCCCCTTATCCGGAGGGGCGGAGACGGCGAGGCGGAGGGCGCCGTTGCGCTCGCCGAGGACGGCGGGACGCTTCGCGCCGGGCTGGGCGACGACGGGGATGACGGTGCCATCGGCGTGGGGCGTCAGGGCGATCACGGCGCGTCGAGCCCCTCGAACAGGGCCGAGCCGACGCGGACGAGGGTGGCCCCTTCCTCGATGCCGGCCTCGAAGTCGCCGGACATGCCCATCGAAAGCTCGGGGAGGTCGAGGCCGGTGCGCGAGCGCATCTGGTCGCGCAGCTCGCGGAGCAGGGCGAAGGTGGGCCGGGCTTCCTCGTTGGTCGTGTCGTAGCCGGCCATCGTCATCAGGCCGACGATCGGCACGCGGGCGCACGAGGCGATGGCCTCGGCCTCGGCCAGCATCGCCTCGGGGGCCCAGCCGTGCTTGGCCTCCTCGGCCGAGCAATTGGCCTGGAGTAGGACGGCGGGGGGAGACTCCAGGTCGTCGATCAGGCGGAGCAGCCTGAGCGAGTCGACGCTG
Source organism: Tautonia sp. JC769 (assembly GCF_040717455.1). Taxonomy (NCBI): domain Bacteria; kingdom Pseudomonadati; phylum Planctomycetota; class Planctomycetia; order Isosphaerales; family Isosphaeraceae; genus Tautonia; species Tautonia sp. JC769. Next base: position 12,263 of record NZ_JBFEFH010000024.1, on the reverse strand, counting down.
TGGATCAGGTGGACCATCGCCGCGGTCCGCTTCGCCTTGTTCGTCTGCAGGTGGCCGATCAGGTGCCAGCGGACGGGCCGATCGGCCAGCGCCTCGACCTTCTTCCAGAGCTCCTGCGGGAAGTTCTCGCCCAGGTCGAGCTGCCCGCAGGCGATGAGCGGCAGGATCCGCTCGGGCGGGTTCTTCTTCGTCACCGCGACCAGCCGGACGGCGTCGGGGGCGCGGCCCGATCGGCGGGCGGCCTCGGCGATCCGACCGCGAATGCGGTCCAGGTTCTCTCGAATGCGGTCCTCCATCATGCTCCCAGTGTACCGAGGGGATGTCGCCCGACAAAGCGGTCAATCCGATCGGGCCGCCCCGCCGGAATCGGCCGCCGAATCCAGTGGCAGGACTGCTCGCGAAGCGTGCACTCCAGGACGCGCGACAGCAACACACCCGACCGGCGGAGGGATCGAGGGCTGCCCCCGGTCGAATTTTTTCCCGATCGCAAGTGGTTGAGCCGCCGAGCTTAGCGCATCACGGAGCGGGGAAGCCCAATGCGACGGCGGGGCACGCGCGCCGCTTTGGCACTCGGCTTGCTTTCTCTGTTCCGGCATCAAAGGCACGAGCCAACGCGAGACGCATCGGGCTCGGAAGACCTTCTCATTGACAAGAAATCACCCCACCCCTTGGCGACGGCCGGCTTCGACCGGTCAACCGCCAAAGGGCGAGCGGGTTGCCTCGCACGACCCCCCCGCTCGCCCTGTCTTACACCGATGCTCCCCCGGACGCGGGAAAATGCCCGGGGAGCGTCACCAATCTGAGCTGGTCGGGGTCTCCCTCCTTGAGCTATGGGAGAGGTGGTTCGAGGAGGCGAACCCCGGCCGGCTTATTCAAAACGGCCCGATTGATCGGACTTCGGTCCTTTCGATCGGGCCGTTTTTGATTTCGTGGGATGATCCGGAATGGCTCGAAAGAGTTGCCGTTGTCGAGTCAGTTGTGCGGACCGATCTCCTTACGGCGTCGAGGGATCGGTCCGCACAGCGGACCCTACGAAAGAACACGGTTCCAGGTGAATCGGGATGATTCGCCCACGCCTCGACCGCCCCGCCCAATTCCCGGCCGGATTAACCGGAGGCCAGGTCGATCAGCCGGACGCCGTCCTTGAGCGATTCGACCGTCACCGCTTCGGTGGCGGGAAAGAGGCAGTAGGCCGGGTACGGGCCGGTGCCGTCGATGATGAGCTGGCGGTGATTGGCCACCCGGAAGCTGTCGTCGCAGGGCTGGTGCCCGGTGATGAAGCAGTCGGCGTCGACCAGCTCGGCGAAGCGGTCGGCCGTCTCGGGGCGGTCGTCGCGTCCCCAGGTCATCGCGTACACGGCCCCGCCGCGCTGCAACGATGAGGGGGTCCAGACGCCCGTGTGCAAGGGGTCGAGGTCGAGGTCGTCGAGCATCTTGCCGTCGGGCAGGGTGTGGCAGAGCATCACCCGGTTCGGGCATCGGACGGCCAGCGGGAGGGAGCGGAAGAGGTCGTGATACGCCTCGATGATGGTGTCGGCCATCGATCCGTAGGCGGTCTCGACCCCGGCCCGGAACAGGGCATTGAGCGCCACGCCGTTCTTGGCGATCGGCCGGTTGGTCAGCTCCGAGAGTTCGTGATTGCCGAGGATCAGGTGCACGCGATCGGGGAACTGGCACTTCAACGCCGCGACCAGGTCGACCAGTTGATGCGACCGGTCCCCCCCCTCGTCCGGGTAGAAGCTGTCGCCGTGGACGAGTTCTTGCAGGACCAGATGACGCCTCGGATGCGTCTTCAGGTCCGCGACGGCCAGGACCTTGCGGAAGGCGACCAGGTTGCCGTGCAGGTCGCCGACGACCATCACGTCATCGACCGATTCGGACGGGATCGCCACCACGCTGCCGACCCTGCCGGGAGTGGCCCGCGAGAGCATCGCCGCGCGGCGAATCAAGGGGAGGACGCGTTGCGGGTCGGGCATCAGATCGACTCGGTCGTGCCGGTGGGAGGTGAGGGTTCGGTGCGACGGGGAAGGTCCGTCGAGGGCCTGGCCCGTCTCGGCCGGAGGTCGCGCCTGTCCTGTGATCGAGGTTCTGCGGGCTGGCTGGCGTCAGCTGGTCCCAGGTATTGGGGCCACGTCGTGTCCCGCTGGGGTCGACACGATTCCAGGCGCCCCACGCCGGGTGAGGGGGCTGCGACTCGAACGCCACGCCCCGAGTCCTTGCCGAGGACCCCTCACCCCGGCCCTCTCCCCGCGAGCGGGGAGAGGGAGGCAGATTTAACCCTCGCCCCTGCGTTGCGGGGGAGAGGGTGGCCGGGGAGGCCGGGTGAGGGGGGCAGTGGAGCGATCGAAACGCGACGAACAGGCGAAACGGTCTAGCTATTATACTCCAGCGCCTCTTCCCAGTGCTCGTAGAGGGCCTTGATCGACTCGGCCAGGTCGTCGTAACGCTCCTGGGCCCTGCGGGCGCGGTCGGCGTCCTTCCAGGTCTCGGAGAGGCCGAGCGCGTGTTCGAGTTCGCCCATCTCGGCCTCGACCTCGGCGATCTCGCGCTCGATGTCGGCGGCCTTGCGGTAGGGGTACTTTTTCTTTTTCTTCCCCTTGGCAGGGGCATTGGCGGACTGAGTAGCCGGAGAGGAGCCCCCTCCTTTCGGTGAGCCGTTGCGGTCGTCGGCCGCACGCTGTTTGGCGGCGAGGGCCTCGGCCTCCTGGTCGAGCATTCGGCGGTAGACCTCGTAATCCCCCTCGACCACCCGGGCTCGACCGCCATCGACCACGATGAGCCGGTCGGCCACCTGATTGAGGAAATAGCGGTCGTGGCTGACGACGAGGACGGTCCCCTCGAACTCCCGGATCGTCCGCTCGAGCGCGTCGCACGACCAGATGTCGAGGTGGTTGGTCGGCTCGTCCATCACCAGCAGATTGGCCCCCGTGGCGGCCAGGCGGGCCAGGGCGGCCTTCCCTTTCTCGCCCCCGGAGAGCTTGCCGACCGTCTGCAAGGCCAGGTCGCCCGAGAGGCCGAACTTGCCGAGCAGGTCGCGGACGTCCTGCATCACCCACGAGGGGTCATCATCGGGCCAGACGGCGCGGAGGACGGGCGTGTCGGCCGGCAGGGATTCGAGCCCCTGGTCGTAGTAGCCGACCGTCACCTTGTGGCCGAGCTTCACCTCCCCCTCGTCCGGCTTGACCCGGCCGATGAGCGTCTTGATGAGCGTCGACTTGCCCGCGCCGTTCGGCCCCATGATGCCGATGCACTGGCCGCGCTGGACCTGGAGGTTCAATCGGCCGAACAGGGGCTTGTCGTACGACTTGCCGAGGTCCTTGGCCTCGATGACCACGTCTCCGGAACGCACCACCTCGTCGAAGCCCATCGGCGGGCCGGAGATGTTCCGCATCAGCTCGATGTCCTCGGACATGACCCGCTCGAGCTTCTTCGCCTTGTCCTTGGCCTGGGTGGCCCGGGTGCCGGCGGAGAACTTGTCGATGAACTTCTGGAGGTGGGCCGCCTGTTCGGCCTGCTTCTCGGCGCGACGTTCGAGGATCTTGGCCCGCTCCTCGCGGAGCTTCCAGTACTGCGAGTAATTGCCGGGGTAGGCGTCGACCCTCCCCTGGAACAGTTCCCAGATCTTGGTGACGGTCGCGTCGAGGAAGTAGCGGTCGTGACTGACGATGACCATGCCGGTCGGCTGCCTCGACAGATACGCTTCGAGCCACGAGACGGTGGCCACGTCGAGGTGGTTCGTCGGCTCGTCGAGGAGCATCAAATCCGGGCTCTCCAGCAAGAGCCGGGCGAGCATCAGGCGCGACTGTTGCCCGCCGGAGAAGGTGCCGGCGGGGCGGTGGAACTCCTCCGTCTTGAAGCCGAGGCCGGTGATGATCTCCTCGACCCGGTGCTCGATGGCGTAGGCGTCCTGGTGTTCGAGCTGGTCTTGCAGATCGGCGAAGCGCCGGGAGGCGCGCTCGCGGTCGGCGTCGTCGTCGGCCTCGGCCAGCTCCCGGGCGGCTTCTTCGAGTTCGTCCTGCAATTCGAGCAGGGAGGCGAGCCCGGAGCGGGCGACCTCGAAAAGCGTTTTGCTCGGATCGAAGTCGGGCTGCTGGCGGAGCAGGCTGACGCGGACCCCCTGTCGGAGGTGGAGGCGGCCCATGTCGGGCTGGTCGAGGCCCGCGAGCAGGCGCATGAGGGTCGTCTTGCCCGCGCCGTTCGGCCCGACCAGGCCGATCCGTTCGCCGGCCCGGATTTCGAACGCGAGGTCGGTAAAGAGCGGGTCGCCGGTGTACTGGCGGCCCAGGCCGGAGGCGGAAGCGAGGATCATGGAAGGTCCGGGGGGGCAGGAGCGTTTGGGTTCGGTTCGGCAGCAGGCTTGGGGACGATCGCGGCGGCCCAGGTGGCGTCTTCGGGGCCGAGGGGAGGCTCAGGTCGGCCGTCGTAGATGTAGTAATGGTATCCGGCCGCGTCATAAATGCGATGCAGGATTCGCTGGAGGTCGAGCCGGGCGTCGGGATCGGGGGGCCGCACGGGGACCGGGATCTCCGGCAACGACGCCCGCAAGCCGATGGGCCAGAACTCGGCGATCGGCCTCCGCTCGGCCCGGCTGACCATCACCGCATAGGCACTCGGCGGGCGGTCCTCGGGGGGCATGGGCTTGCCGCCTCGGAGCAGGTCGATCTCGACCAGGTGGACATTGCCCGCGAGCAGTTGCGCCCGCTTCGCCAGGTATTGTTCCCGGTCCCTGCCCGGTCGCTTGTTCGACGGGCTGAGCAGCTCGATCACCGTGACGAGCGCCCGGCTGCGTCGGTCGCGGATCTCGACGAACGCCAATCGCTCGACATCCACCTCCGGCAAGGCGAGCGTGAGCGGTGCCTCGATCACCCCAACCCCTTTTCGAAGGCCCCCGGCCCCTGGACCGTTCCCCAAGCCGACCGAAATGTCCGCCCGCCCTGCGAATCGCCGAGGCTCGCCGGGCAGATCGTGGACGTAAATGTGCTCATCGATCTTCACGATGTAATCCGGGACGAGCTGCGCCCCCAGTTCCTCGGCCACCGCGGGCAGGAACCGCTCGTGGAAGTCGTGCCAGGCGTCCTCCTGCTCCAGGAACGGGTTCATGCCGGGGAAGGGGGAGGGCATTGCCGCCTCCGAAGCCGCCCGGGGAGGGCGGGGGCCGTCGGACATCGCGAGGAAGACTCAGGTCTGCGATTCTAGCAGATCGACGCGATCCGGACGACGGCGGTTGCGGGCACCCCACGCGTCGGGGATCACTCCGTCTCCAGCTCGGCGAGCCGGGTTTGGAGTTCGAGGCGATAGAGGTTGAACTCGAGGATTGTCATCGTGGAGATGCTGGAGGCGGCTCCCCGAGACAGGGCCTCGAAGGTCGAGAGCAGCGCCCGGGTGTGGGCAAGCTCGCTGCGAAGCACCGCGATCCGCTCCTCGTCGGACTCGGCCAGGTTGAGGCGAGCCTCGACGTGACGGCGGGACCACTCCAGGAACGGGCCGGTCCGCTCCTTCAACCATGAGGCTCCCGCCCCGCGGGGCGGTTCGAGGAACCGCTGGAGTTCCGTCTGAAGGACTCGACTCGCCAACTCGAAACGCAATCGAGCCAGTTCCCTGGGATCCGGAGGCGCCCCGACGTCTTCGAGAGGAGGCATGTGTTCCCTTCGTCCTCGACCAAGCACGTTGTAGAGTTGCTCGGCACCTGAGGCGTCCGGATCTTCGGTGATGCCTTCTTCCTGCTGAGCGGGTTTCGCGGGGTCGGCCCCAGGGACCTCATCGGGGAATCGCGGATCCGGCGGGGCCGAGGGCCGCGACGGCTCCCGCTCCTGGCCCCGGGCGACGTCGAGGACCGCGACCGCCGACGCAGTGAGGACGACCCCCGCGAGGAATGTCACGAACGGGAGCCATCGGGGCGTTTGCGGTTCGCGAGGCATCGTGGCACTCCTCGGCTTCCACATGGGGAAAAAAGGCCGTCAGGTCGCATCATCGCCCAGCGTCCGCTTGGTCCGCAACATGTGATGATAATGCTGGGCGAAGCGGTGCGACTCATCCCGGACGTATTGCAGGAGGCGGAGCGCGAACGACCGGCGGGAGAGGACGATCGGGTCGGGCCGGCCGGGGACGTAGATTTCTTCCTCCTGCTTGGCGAGGGAGATGAGCGTGGGGACCTCGACACCCAGCGCCTTGAAGGCGTCGAGCGCGGCATTGAGCTGCCCCTTGCCGCCGTCGATCAGGAAAATATCGGGGAAAGGTTCGTCCCGTTCCTGCAACCCCTGGATGCGGCGGGAGACGACCTCACGGATCGAGGCGTAGTCATCGACCCCCTTGACGCTCTTGATCTTGTAGCGGCGGTAGCCGGGCTTGAAGGGCAGGCCGTCGATGAAGGTGACGAGCGAGCCGACCGTCTCGGTGCCGCCGAGGTGGGCGATGTCGACGCCGTGGATCGTCCGGGGGGTGCTCGGCAGGTTCAGGACCTTCTGCAATCCGCGGAGCCCCTTCTTCGGATCCTGATAGAAGACCTCGGGCTGGGCGTGGTCTTCGAGGTTGCCGCGGAGGTTGAGGTTCTGCAGGGCCTTCAGCTCATCGCGCAGTCGGGCGGCCTTCTCGAACTGGAGGGCTTTACTCGCCTCCTTCATCTCGTCTTCCATCTCGCGGAGGACGACGTCCTTCTTCCCTTCGAGGAAGAGGCGGAGACGGCGGATGTCCTTCTTATACGTCTCCTTGTCGATCCGGAGGTTGCACGGGGCGGTGCACTGGTTGATCGAGTGCAGGAGACAGGGGCGGAACCATCGCCAGCGGGGGTCGTCTTCATCGATGTCGAGCGAGCAGGTGCGGAACTTGAAGATGCGTTGCAAGACCTGGATGGCCCCCCGGAGCCCCTTGGCGCGGGGGAAGGGGCCGTAGAGCTTCACGCCGCGGTCGCGGGGCTCCCGGGTGAAGTTGACGCGGGGGAAGTCCTCGCCGGTGGTAATCTGAAGATACGGGAAGCTCTTGTCGTCCTTCAGGTCGGCGTTGTGCCTCGGCTGGATGTCCTTGATGAGCCGGGCTTCCATCAAAAGGGCGTCGACCTCGCTGTCGGCGTCGAGGTGGTCGAGATCCACCACCTCGCCGATCCAGTCGCGGATCCGGGGGTCGGCCTCGGCCCCCTTGACGAAGTACGAGCCGACCCGGCTGCGCAGGTTCTTGGCCTTGCCGATGTAGACGACGCGTCCCTGCGCGTCCTTCATCAAATAGACGCCGGGCGTCTTCGGCAGGGCGCGGATCCTGGCGCGGAGCGGCGTCGGGGCCTCCCGGGCGTTGGCCGCCTCGGGGGTTGACGCATTCGGGTCGGTCGTCGGCGAGGGGTCGGGCATGGCAGGGTCGCTCCGCGACGGCCCCCCTTCGCGTTCCTGAACTGGGGCGGCGACGAGAGGGCAGGGGGGTGATTCTCTTTATTCTTCGGCGCGAGGCAACTGCCGGAGCGCCAGCCAGAGGCCGAACCCGGCCCAGGCGACCCCGATCGCCCGGGTCTGGTTCGGATGCCGGGCGCACCAATCGACCACCTCGCGGTAGACCGGCGGCCCCCCCTCGCCAGAGTTCGGCGTGGCGTCGGGGTTCGAGCAGGGCCACCACCCCGTCGCCGATCACCATCGTCGCCCACATCTGGGCCAGTCGTCGAGCAAGCATCGGCGGGCATCCTCCTTCGATTTGCGTCTCTTGGGGGAAGCCACCCGCACCCGCCCGCCGGCCGTCACGTCCGGCCCCGTGGGATCAGGCCGTCTCCTCCGGCACCTTCGAGGCGATGTAGCGGTGGATGTCCTCGGCCATCCGTTCCAGCCGCTGCGCCGTCTCGGCCTTGGCGGCGTCGAGGCCGGCGCCGTCGGTCAGGTGCGAGGTCTCCGTCCGGGCGAACAGGTAGAACTTAATCTTCGGCTCGGTCCCGGACGGTCGGGCGGCAAATCGGGTGCCGGGGGCGTCGAGCGTGAAGATCAGGAGGTCGCCCGACGGCTCGGGCAGGGGGGTGGGCGGGGCGCTCGACCCGGGCCTGCGCGACTCGTGACGCCCGTAGTCGTCCACCTGAGTCACCGCCAGGCCGCCGATCTGCTGCGGCGGGTCCTCGCGGAGCGCGGCCATGAGGGACCGGATCTTTTCGAGTCCCGTGCGGCCTTCGTAGACCTTGTTGATCAGGGCCTCGCCGTAGTGCCCGTGCTTGCGGTACAGCTCGTCCAGGTAGTCGAGCACCGTCCGGCCGCGATCCTTCAGGCTCGCGACCAGCTCGGCGAAGAGCAGGGCGGCCACGGCGGCGTCCTTGTCGCGGACGTGCGTGCCGCGGAGGTAGCCGTGCGACTCCTCGAAGCCGAACAGGAAGTTGCCCGGCCCGGCGCGGTCGATCCGCTGGCCGATCCATTTGAAGCCGACGAGCAGGTCGTCTTCCATTCCGATCCCGGCCGACTCGGCGATCGAGCGGGTCATCGGCGTGCTGACGAGCGTGGTCACCATGTAGTGATCGGGCCGGAGGCCCCCGGCCTTCTGGCACTGCTCGACGACGAAGGCCGCCAGCAAGGCGCCGATCTGGTTGCCGGTCAGGGTCGTCCACGCCCCGGCCGACGACGGGCCGACCGGCAAGGCCACGCCGATCCGGTCGGCGTCCGGGTCGCTGGCGATGACCAGGTCGGCCCCGGTGCGTCGGGCCTCCTCGATCGCCGGTTCGAGCGTCCGGGGGACCTCGGGATTGGCCACGTGCCCAGGGACGTTCGAGAAGTCGGGATCGGGTTGGCGCTGCGATTCCAGGACGTTGACCTTCGCGAACCCGGCCGCCCGGAGCGCCTCGCCGCAGGCCGACTCGCCGACGCCGTGCATCGGCGTGTAAACGATCGAGGCGTTCCTCGCGTCGGAGACCGACTGGGCGACCACGGCGGCGATGAAGGCCCGATCGACCTCCTCGCCGACGAGCCGAATCGTCCCTTCCTGAATCCCTTGCTCCATCGCGACTTCCGGGATCTCACGCTCGGAGACGGCCTCGACGCAGGCGATGATCCCCGAGTCGTCGGGGGGGATCACCTGGCCCCCGGTGCCCGCGTAGCACTTGAAGCCGTTGTCCGAGGGCGGGTTGTGCGAGGCGGTGATCATGATCCCGCCGTCGCAGCCGAGATGCCGGACGGCGAAGGAGAGCAGGGGTGTCGATCGCGGCTCGGGGAAGAGGTAGACCGTGAACCCGGCCCCGGCCAGCACCCGGGCGCAGCACTCGGCGAACTCCTTCGAGTTCCGCCGCGCGTCCCGGGCGATCACGCACGACCGCTCCGCGTCGGACCCCTTGCGCGAGGTGACGTAATCGGCCAGCCCGCGGGCACTCTCGGCGATCGTCCGCTCGTTCAGGACATTGGTGCCGATCGGGTACATCCGGCCCCGGCGCCCGCCGGTCCCAAATTCGAGGACGGCGAAGAAGGCGTTGTCGAGTTCCTGCCAGCGTCCCTGCTCGATGTCGGCCCGGAGCCGGTCGCGGTGGGGGGCGAACGGCGACTCGGTCAGCCAGCGGCGGATGTTCCTCGCCGCCGACTCGGAGAGATTGCCCTCGGCCGTCGCCCGGGCGACGCGAGCCACGGAGTCGTCGTTAGCCGTCGTAGACATAAGACCCTTTCCCTCGATGCGAAGCGAACCCGTTGCAAACACCTTCGTGCTCAATCATCACGCCGGCCCGATGGTCTCGACCCAAGGGCAAAGGGCGCGAGTCTTGGGGCAGCCGCCCGCCCACAGGCTATCCGCGCGGCTCGATCCCCTTCAAGACCGCGGCGGGGGTCGGCCCGGGCCCGGGGCAGAGGCCCGGCACAACCCGCACGACCCGCAACGCTTCGCAAGTCGTCTGGCGTAACTCCAATCTTTAGCAAAACTTGCGTTTGGAGATCCTGCCCCTGCGCTTGTAAAAAGGCGGCGACGGACCGTGAAAACGGCGAGTGCGCCCCGCGGGCGGCCGGGGCCCGGGGCCAGGATTCTCAACAATCGCATCCCCCGGCGGTTTCTTGAGTTGCGAAACGGGCACCATGATCCTAGCCCGTCCCGAAAGATTTCTGGCACACCCCTTGCGATTGCTCTTGACATCGGGCAACGGCGACTTTCAGCCGCCAATGCCGCTCAAGACGGACGGACGAATCGCCAATAAGATTCCTATTCCATGCCGTGTCCCTATGGCAGGGAACAACGGCTCGAACAAGACAGGGAGGTCTTGATGGCTCGCCCCACGACGCGACGATCGCCTCGGTTGGAGACCCTGGAAGCCCGCAAGCTCCTCTCTGCCGACGTCACCGGCGAACAGCAGCTGATGCTGGAGCTGATCAACGAGGCGCTCGTCAATCCCGAGTCGGCCGCCGAGCGCGTGGAGCAGGGGCTCACCCGGGGGGCCATCACCGCCATCACCCGAGACGGCGACTCGGTCGAGGCCGTCATCTCCGACATCGCCTCGTCCGACTCCCGGCCGCCGGTCGCCTGGGACGCCTCGCTGGCCGACGCCGCCAAGCAGCACACCGACTACCAGATCCGTCTCGGCGGCCAGACTCACGACGGCCCCAGGGGGCTCGAGACCGCCACCGACCGCGTGATCGCCACCGGATACGGCCGGCCCGACGACGTCGCCGAGAACATCATCTACGGCGTCGACTCCTCCGAGCACGCCATGAGGGCCTTCTTGGCCGATTACGGCCCCGGCAACGCCCACAACCCGCACCGCGAGAACATCCTGCAGACGAACTCCGGCAAGGAGAGCCACCAGGACGTCGGCGTGGCCATCGTCCCGGTCGAGGTCGCGGTCGATCGCTCCACCCCGTTCGGCTCGCCCGCGTCCTCGACCGAGACGAAGCTGGTCGTCACCCAGGTGTTCGCCCGCAAGGATGAGGCCGCCCCGAAGATCCTCGGCGTGGTCTTCGACGACGCGAACAAGGACGAGTTCTACGACCTCGGCGAGGGGGTCTCCAACGCCCAGGTCACCATCACCAACACCGGCACCGGCCAGTCGTCCGACGTCACGACCTGGTCCTCGGGAGGCTACCAGGCCGAGGTCGCCCCCGGCCTGCATCAGGTCGAGGTCCGCGTCAACAACCGCGTGGTCGGCCGCCGCGAGGTGGTCGTCGGCCGCGAGAACACCAAGGTCGATTTCCGGGTCAACGACGCCCCCCGGACCGCGTTGCAGGTGCCCGCGACCAGCTCCCCTCGGCCGTCCTCGACCGCCGGCGTCCGCTCCTCCAGGGCGTCCGTGACGTTCACCCCGGCGTCGATCCCGGCCCCGATCTCGACTCCGGCCCCCGTCTCGACCCCGACCCCGACACCCACGCCGGCACCGGCACCGGTACCGGTGGCAAGCCCCAGCACGCCCGCGAGCCCGACCCCGACGCGGTCGCGGATTCGGACCCCCGAGCAAGCTCCCGCCGCGCCCCCGACCGCCTCGCCCGCGACCCTCGACCCGACGACCGTCCCCTCGAACGTGATCTCCGCCTCCCGCGTCGAGGCCCGGCCGGTCGCCGTCCGAGAGGCCCGATCGGTGGCCACTCCCGCCCGGTCGGCCGCCGCCTCGACGCCCACCCCGGAATCGACCGAGACCTCCTCGGCGCTCTCGCTGCTCAAGTCGAGCCTCAGCAGCATCCGCTCCTGGCGAATCGCCGAAGGCTCCTCGATGGCCGACCTGGCCTCGGCCTCGTCCAGCCGCTAAACAATCAACGGGACGCGTCCCGCGTCCGCCCAAATCTCGGTGAGCAGCGGCCCCGGCCCCGGACATGGACGTTCGAGACCGGGGCCGCTCCACGTCCTGATTCCTCATCCCTCCGGCGGGGACATCATGCCGAGGTCACACCAGCCCGAAGCGAGCATAAGGTCCATTATCAGACACAACCGCGGCGAGTGCTCGGGACGGAGGGCCGCCCGGGTGGGCGCACGTCCGTCCCGAGGAAGAGGCGAGCGTCGCGAGCCTCGGCGGAGGCTCAGGCTCGGCGGAGGCTCAGGATCGCAGGATGTCGTGCGAGAGCCGATCAACGCGGCCCTGCTCGTCGACCCAGCTCAGGTCTTCGAACCGTCGCGGGGCCTTCGAGAGGTCCTCGTCGATCAGGGCCAGTTCGAGCAGCGAGGACAGCGAGCTCGACGAGGACGAGACCTCCTCGATCCGGACGGCGTCGGCGACGACCAGGCCGTCGGCCAGGTTGCTCAGCCGGACCTGCAAGACGCCCGAGGAGACCGTCACCTCGCCAAGCCGGTCCCAGCTCGCCCCCAGGGCGGTGACGTCGCCGGGCTCGCGTCGCTGGTCGACCCGGACGGTCTCA
>NZ_JBFEFH010000023.1:0-113307 GCF_040717455.1 Tautonia sp. JC769 | reverse complement strand
GTGTCGTGAAACATGTCACAGCCCTTTGTTCTATGGCATCACAGCGGGGGCCGAGCCCGGCGATCGACCCGCACCCGCACCAGGACTCGAATCTCCTTCCGACGGATCGATCCGCGTGGCGGCCACGAGGGAGGTCCGGCTCGGGGGCAACTCGCGACTCGACCGATGCCCGGAATTCATGCGATTTCCCGAGCAAGGAAGCCGAACGAGACGCGCGACGGGGCGACCCCCTGCGGGCCGAACTGGAACAGGAAATCCCCGTTCATGAAGTACGATTGGGTGCTCGCCGAACCCGACACGGGGATCTCGCCGATCCAGCCGTCCGCCGGTTCGGCCAGCTCGCCGTCGGCCCAGGCGCCGATGGTCTGGTTCGCCGAGTCGATCCTCAGGAAATACGGCCGCGCGGCGTGCTCGACCATCGGGTACGTCTGCACGGCCCCGGCCGCCTCGGGAGCGATCTGAAGCTGGTAATCGCCGATCGCGACGGGCTGGCCATCGTTGCCGAACGAGTACCGTCCCTGGGCGTCGGTGGTCGTGGTTTGGTAGGCCGAGGTCGAGCCATCCACGATGTTAAACTTGAGGAGCTGGACCTCGACCCCTTCGATGCCGAGTTCGCCCACGTCCCTCAGGCCGTCGCCATCCGTGTCTTCAAACAACTGGCCGAAGATCCGGGACAGCAGCGTCCGCTCTTCCAGCCGTTCCAATCGGCGTCCCGAAGGTCGTCGCGTTCGACCCGACCGACGGGCGTCAGTGCCCGGCCCCGACGCGGGCCCGAATCTCGGGGAAAGAAGCGTGAATGACATTTCGCACACTCCTTCATCAATTTTCTGTGCACAATCATCGATCTGATGCCCCGCAGGAGGCGCACGCAGACCCCCTCACCGGCACGAGGCCGGTGAGCCGATACCGTCCGAAGCCATCGACCGTCACGCATCACGGCCGCCCGAAGCCGCGCCCCCTCAGGCCGCGCATCCCCGGGCGACACGACCGCACGAGCCGCCGCTCCCTCGAACGAGCCTCATCCTCCCAGAATCAAATCCCTGACTAGCGAACATGCTTACACGCAAAACAACAATACACAAACCACCTCCTCCTCTCGAAGGAGGATCATGATATGGAAACGCAAAAAGCCAACACAAGCCCCCATCCGGGGCCTGCATTGGCTCTCTCAGCCGCGAGGTCATCCATCAAGAACGACCCACGATTTGAGTCTATCCCTCGGCGGCCGGGAAAATCAAGGGGGGTAGGCCATTCATCACGCGATTTTTTTCGACGTCTGCCATCATCGTCGGTGATCACGCGCTCCTGGGACGCGGCGCCCGCCTCGCAAATGCCGGATCAGGACTTCGTTTATTCACCGAGTGCCCGATCCGACGCGCCCCAGCACAAAAAAAGCGGCCCCGGCGATCATGTTGCCGAGGCCGCTTTCGTGTTCCTGAGTTTGATCCGCCCTTGAGCAGGACCGGACCTCCAGAGGGTCAGCATCTGCGAACGTTTATGGGCGATACAGGGCTCGAACCTGTGACCTCCAGTGTGTCGAACTGGCGCTCTAGCCAACTGAGCTAATCGCCCGAGAGTTGCGTCTCGTGTGAAGGAGATTATGACGGAGAGGGCGGGCCAGGTCAAGAGGCTGCCGACCGGACCCGCGATCGAGGCGGGCGGGGGAGGGGTCACTCCTCCATGATCTCGGCTTCCTTCTTCTCGGCGAGGTCGTTGACCTTCCCCTCGTATTTCTTGGTGAGGGCCTGGATCTCGTCCTTCGTGCGGGACTGATCGTCCTCGGTCAGGAGCTTGTCGGCGGTCTCGGCGTCGGTGGACTTGTTGGCGTCTCGGCGGATGTTGCGGATCGAGACGCGGGCCTCCTCGGCCAGGTCCTTCACCCGGCTGGCGAGCTTCTTGCGCTGCTCGACCGAGAGGGGGGGGACGTTCAGCCGGACGACCTTGTTGTCCGAGTTCGGCGTCAGGCCGAGGTCGGAGGTCTGGATCGCCTTGATGATGTCGCCGATGATGCCGGTGTCGTAGGGCCGGATCAGGATCTGCTGCGGCTCGGGGGTGCTCAGGTTCGCCAGCTGCTTCAAGGGGGTCGGCGAGCCGTAGTACTCGACCCGGATCGACTCGACGAGCCCGGTGTTGGCGCGGCCGGTGCGGATGCCCCGGAGCTGGTCGGCCAGCAGGGAGACGGACTTCTCCATCCGCTCTTCGGCCTCGAATGTGATCTCTTCGCTACTCATGGACTCGGCCCCTACCTTGCGGGGAATCGGGATCGGGAGCGTGTTCAAGGACGGCGCCACGCCGGCCGGCCGCCTGCCCGGGGGCGGCGAGATCGGCCGAGGCCCGTCCCGGCGTCTGCCATTGTGACGGGGAGAGGGCCGGTCAGCCAGCCTCGGCCGGCCGGGCGGCGGGCCGGGCTTTGTCGCTGACCCAGGTGCCGATCGACTCGCCGGCGACGACCCGCTCGATGTTCCCCTCGCGCTTGTAGTTGAACACGATGATCGGCAGGCGATTGTCTCGGCACATGCCGATCGCCGCGCCGTCCATCACCTTCAGGTCCTCGCGGACGACCTGGTCGAAGTTCAGGGCCTCGTAGCGGACGGCGTGGGGGTTCTTCTCCGGGTCGGCCGAGTAGACCCCGTCGACGCGGGTGGCCTTGAGGATGATGTCGACCTCAAGCTCCTTGCCGCGCAGGGCCGCCGCGGTGTCGGTGGTGACGAACGGACTGCCGGTCCCGGCGGCGAGGATGATGATCCGGCCGACCGAGAGGTGGCTCAGTGCCCGCCGGCGGATGTAGGGCTCGGCGACCTCGTCCATTCGGATCGGGGTCATCAGGCGGGTCTCGCAGCCGATCCCCTCCAGGGCGTCCTGCAGGGCGAGGCCGTTGATGACCGTGGCCATCATGCCCATGTAGTGGCCGGTCGCTTCCTTGATGACATCGGTGCCGCGGGCGAGGGTCGCGCCGCGGAGGATGTTGCCCCCGCCGACGACGATGGCCAGCTCGACCCCACGGCGGGCGACCCGGGCCGCCTGGTCGGCGATCCGGCGGACCTCCTCGGCGTTGATCCCCCCCTCGCCGGGCCGGGCGAAGCTTTCTCCGGAGAGCTTGAGCAGGACGCGACGGAACACCGGGGGTTCGTCGCTGGGGGAAGCCGGGTCCATGAGGTCATCCTCGGGTCGCGAGAGCAAGTAGGAAGGAGGGGGGACGATCGGTGGGCCGGGCCGCGGGGCCATCGGGGCAGGGGGCCGGTCGAGCGGCCCGTTCGGACCCGGACGAGCGGCGCGGGGGAGGGTCGCCGCTCGGGCGACCCTCAGGATGATCCGGACGCGGCACCACGGGGCTCGGACGGGCCTCGGCGGGCGGGCGGTCAGTCGGCCGCTTCGCCCACGGCGAGCCGGGCGAAGTTGCCCAGTTCGATCTCCTTGCCGACCGAGGCGATCTCCTCGTGGACCTTGCGGGACGGGTCCTTGACGAAGACCTGGTCGACCAGGACGATCTCGCCGTACCAGGCGTTGAGCTTGCCGTCGGCGATCTTCTCGCGGATGTTCTCGGGCTTGTCCTCGGCCTGGGTCACGAAGATGCGCTTCTGCTCGGCGACGGCGTCGGGGGCGACCTCGTCGCGGCGGGCGGCGAGGGGTCGGGTGGCGACGACCTGCAGCGCCAGGTCCTTGGCCAGGGCGATGACCCGCTCGCTGCCGGCGGTGGCGTCGTCCGGGCATTCGAGCGAGACGATCGCGCCCGACTTGTTGTCGTGGTGGACGTAGGCATCGACCCGGCCGGGCCCGTCGACCGAGAGCCGGGCGGCGCGGGTGAACTGGACGTTCTCGCCGGTCCGGGAGTTCAGGTCGAGCAGGAACTCGTTGAGGGTCTTGGCGCCGACCTTCTCGTCCTTGAGGGTCGAGGCGTCGAGGACGCCGGTCGTGCCCAGGTCGAGGACGAAGTCGGCCAGCTCGACCGAGGCCTTGCGGAAGTCGTCGTTGCGGGCGACGAAGTCGGTCTCGCAGTTCAGCTCGACCATGGCGCCGGTGCGGCCGTCCTCGGAGATGACGACCTCGACGCGGCCGGCGGTGGCGGCGCGGCCGGCCCGGCCGGCGGCCTTGGCCATGCCGCGCTCCTTGGCGAGGGTCTCGGCCTTGGCACCGTCACCGTTGGCCTCCTGGAGCAGCTTCTTGCACTCCATCAGCCCGAGCCCGGTGCGCTTGCGAAGTTCGTTGACAGCCTGGGCCGTGATCTCGGCCATCGTGCGGGTCTCCCTGTCGATCGTGCGGCGTGAGTAAGGTCAGAATGGGGGTGGGGCGTCCTGAGATTGAGAACGCCGCCCGCGATCGGGGCGGGGCGGCGGGATCAACCGGGCCGTCGGCCCGAGGCCCCAGGAGCCGGGACGGCATCCCGAAGGACGGTCATGGGTGCGAGACGGCCGCCGGGAGCGGAACACGAGGGCTCGACCGGCGGCCGGTGGGTTGCGTCAAAGCTCGGTCGGCCGGAACGAAGCCCGGCGCGACCGAATCGGGGTCGCTCAGCCCTGCGAGGCGGGCGGCTCCTGCTCGTCGGGCGAAGGGGTGTCCATCTTGGCCGCCTCGGGGGGCCGGGTGCCGCCCTCGGCCTCGACCGGGACGTCGGGGCCGGCCTGCGGCTGCGAGACGGGCGCGGTGGTCGAGACCCCCTCGGGGACCGGGCCGCCGGCGGGCAGCGGGGCGGGGCGGGACTGGTCGTCCTGGGTCGGGGCCTCGGGGGGCGACTGGCCGCCGCCGGCCTGCGTCTCGGGGTCGGCCGTGGGGGCCGGGGCGGTCGCGGGAGCACCGGGAGCGGCACTGGCACCGGCGTCCCTCGGGCCTCCGCCCTGCGGGCCTCGGCGTTCGAGCCGGCCGCGCTGCCCCTGGCCGCCGGGCTGGCCCGGTTCGGGGCGCTGGGGCTCGGGGGGGGCGGCGGCCTTGCCGTCGATGATGGAGGCGGTCAGGCGGTCGAGGATCAGCTCGATGGCCCGCATGCTGTCGTCGTTGCCGGGGATCGGCAGGTCGACGACGTCGGGGTCGCAGTCGGTGTCCATCAGGGCGACGACCTTGACGCCGAGCTTGCGGGCCTCGCTGACGGCGATCTTCTCGCGGTGCGGGTCGATGACGAACATGGCCTCGGGCCGGCGGGTCATGTGCCGGATGCCTTCGAGGTTCCGCGAGATCTTGCGGCGCTCGCGGTTCAGCGTGCTCAGCGCCTTCTTCGAGTAGGTCAGGGCCATGTCGCTGTCGAGCGTCTGCTCCAGCTCGTCGAGGCGGTCGAGGCGGCTGCGAATCGTCTGGAAGTTCGTCAGGGTGCCGCCGAGCCAGCGCTCGGTGACATAGGGCATGCCGCACTTGGTGGCGTGCTCGACCACGATGTCGACGGCCTGGCGCTTGGTGCCGACGAAGAGGATCAGGCCGCCGCCGGCGGCGACGCGGTTGAAGTACTTGGTCGCCCGCAGGAGGCCGCGGACGGTCTCCTTCAAGTCGATGATGTGGATCAGGTTGCGCTTGCCGTAGATGTACGGCTTCATCTTCGGGTTCCAGCGGCTGGCGCGGTGGCCGTAGTGCACGCCGGCTTCGATCAAGTCCTTCACAGCGATCGCCACGGGCAAATCCCCTCCGGGGGCGGTCAGGTGGTCGTCCGGCCGATGGTCCGGGGGCGACGTGCCCTCGGGGCGGCCTTGCTTTCGGGATGGTCGAGTGGGGTTCGTTCAGGCACGGAACACGACTCGGTCGAGCCGCCAAGTTTACCGACCTCGAAGGGAATCGTCAAACGTGGGAGTCCGGGCGTCGTAATGCCGGAGGATCGGCAGAGCGACCTCGTAGGCGAACCTCCCGTCGGCGTTCGATGCGAAGGCCCGGGCGCGGCCGGTCCCGGCGCCGGTCGGCCAGGCCGGGGCGGTCTGCTCGGCGAGCCGCCAGTAGGCCGCCGTTTCCCGGGCGAAGGCGGCGCGCCGGAGGCAGGCCAGGGCCGCCTCTTCCAGGATCAGGGCGTCGAACGGTTCGCCCGATCGCCTGGCCAGATCCGCCCCGTCGAGGAACCGGGCGGCGAACGCCTGCTCGACCGGTTCCCTCGCCTCGAACATCTCGGCCGACGCGATCCTCTGCGCCCGGATGGAGGCCGTCAACCAGGCCAGGA
Organism: Tautonia sp. JC769; assembly: GCF_040717455.1. Classification (NCBI taxonomy): domain Bacteria; kingdom Pseudomonadati; phylum Planctomycetota; class Planctomycetia; order Isosphaerales; family Isosphaeraceae; genus Tautonia; species Tautonia sp. JC769. The sequence goes on along the minus strand of NZ_JBFEFH010000023.1, from coordinate 107,180 downwards.
ACAAGGATCGGACCTGCAACGCTCCGCCGAGACACAACCCGACGACCGCGATGATCCCCATCAAACGGCCGATCGTGATCCGTCCGCGACGAGGCATGATCGGGGCTCCGACGGGTGGCCGGGGCAAAGCGAAGCGTGCCCCGGGAGAAGAGGCCTCCGACACCGGGGCACGCTTCGCTTTGCCCCGGCCACCCGTGGCCACCCGTCGTGGAGGGAATCGAAGGCATGGCGACAGGGTCAACGATTCGCGATTCGCCAGAACGACCAGGACGATCGGTCATGATACCAGGCCCGCCAGGCGGGATGCCCGCCGCGCTCGTGACTCGCAGGGGTGAACGATCGGAGTCGGCCGTGTTCGTCGAAATCGAGGATGAGGTATCGCAGCGAGCCGGTCGGGGCGGCGATCCAGGTGGAGGAGGAAGCCTTCCAGGAGGTTGCGAGCGTCGTGCCTTCGATGAGCGGAGTGCCGAGAACCCGCCTCGCCTCGTCCTCCGGAAGGTCGAGGCTCAGCCGATGGACGGGGACGCCCCCGCCATAGAGGACCCACCACGTCTGGAACGACACGGCCGCCAGGGGGACGAGCACCGCCAGCGCCGCGACGCGAGCACGTCGGGATCGAGGCCGACCCGCAGCAAGCCCGAGGACGAGCACCGACACCGAGAGGCCGGCGAACGCGGGGGAAAGGCGTCGGGCCAGGGTCGGCATTGGGGGACGGATCATCCGAGGATTCCTGTAGCCCCGCTCCGCATTTCCCCTCGCGTAGAATTCGCTCCCATCATGATTGACAACATGGATTCCCCGACCGTTGCCGATCGCGATGGGCAACGGGGACCGACGCGGAAAGGCTTTATGAGTCGCCGACGCGGCGGCGAGGTCGAGCGCGATGAGGGCAATGGCGAGCATCATCCCGAGGACCGTGAATCGCGGGCGTGGGATGCGCATCGGTTGGACCTCGCTCGGTGGTCATCGGCGACTCCTAGCCGACGATCGTCGGGGAAGACAGGCAAACGCCCGCCCGGCACGAGTATTGAGCGAGATCCATCGCGATCAGGTCCCAGGATTCTCATCGGGCAGGTCGTCGAGGACGGGCAAACCGGGCGGATAAGGGCCATCGGCGGGGTCGAAGGGGCCGCAGAGGCCTTCGGCGTCGCAGGCGCGGCAGGCGGCGATGTCGGCGCGGGTGAGGCCGGGATACCAGGTCATCAGTTCCTCCTCGGACTTGCCGTCTGCGAGCCAGGCGGCGACGTCCTCGACCTCGCGTCGGAGGCGGAGGATGACGGGCCATTCCTCGCTCAAACTGCGGACCAGCGCGATGTGCTTGCGCCAGTTGGCCGAGGCGTCGGCGATCTCCTCGGGGGTGGACTCGGGGAGGGGGGCAGGGGCGGGGGCGGGATCACCGGCCGAGGTCGAGGAAGAAGACGCTCGCGAGGACTTCGACGGGCGGGGGGCGGGGCCGGCCTTGTGGTCGCGGTGCTGGCGGAGGTCCTTCAGGGCGGAGCGGAAGTTCCGGTCGGCGAGGGTCTGGTAGCGGCACCAGGCGAGGTCGGGGATCTCGGTCGCCGATTCGGCCTGCGAGGCCTTGCGGAGGCGCCGGGCGGCCAGGATGACCAGTTCGACGAGCAGGCGTTCCTGGGCGTCGTCGGGGGCGACCGAGGCGAGCAGGGTCGCGGCGAGGGTGTCGAACGAGGAGGGGTCGGGATCGAGCAGGGCCAGGATCGTCGTCGAGGGGTCGGCCGACGAGGACGAGGTGGTGACTTCAGAATCCGACGAGAACAACGGCGACGGCGAACCGTTCGAGGGGTGCATGTCCATGATGACAGGAGGATCCCGGGCGAGGGGTCGGCGGCGAGCAAGGCCGGGCGGGTCCTTCGGTCATCGGCCCGGTTGCCGTGGGGGGTCGCCGTGTCATCCCGGCGCGGTCCTCGGCCGCCCCTCCGACGGCCAACGGCGAAGGGGCGGGGCGGTCCTCAAATGCAACGTGTCGTTGAGGATATCATCGGGAAATTGGGGAGGCTCAGTCACAAAAAACAAAAGAATCGGATGAGGAAAGCCGTTTCGACTGGGCAAATGAGGCGCAGTGAAGCGGTCTTCGCGGGTGAGATTCCCGGCGCATGGGGGCAAGGGGAGCGTTTCGCCGATGGGGGGACGGTGTCTAGAATGGACCAGGACGGCACGCCAGAGCCGCCGACCGAAGCCGCCGAGAGGGGATCGCCATGCCGCCGCTGCTGTGGGCCGAGTTCTCGATTCAGTACATTGTGCCCGCGATCTTCCTGGTGATCTGGGTGCTCAATCAGGTGTTCGGGAAGGCCGAGGCGCCGCAACCGCCGGTCCGGGAGCGGATCGGCCCCCGACCCGTGCCGCCGGGCGGGCCGTCGCGGGCGCCGCAAACCCCGTCGAGGGCGCCCAGGGGAAATGCTCCGGAGCGCTCGCGGCCCAGTCCGAACCGGGGTCAGACGCAGCGGGATGCGAACCGAGCGGCGAGCCGGGGTCGTTCGCAGACGAAGGCGGAAGACAGCACCCCTCCTGCGAGCCGGGTGGGAGAATCGCATCGCGTGCCCCGGCCGATCCCGGCGGACATCAAGGAAGTGTATGCGATCTATGATGATGACCGAATGGACCCGGCCGAGATTCAACGGGGGCTGGGCCCGATCTCCGCGGAAGCGACGCACGGGTCTCGGTCGCGGGGGGCGGTCTTGCCGGCGGGCCTGTCGGCCTGGGCCAACCTGGGGGGCGAGCAGGGGGTGAGCATGAACCGCCTGCGAGAGGCAATTATCCTGTCGGAGATCCTGTCGCCCCCGCCGAGCGTGGCGCGCTTCAGGCAGGCAGCACAGGCCGGTCGGCCGATGCCGCTGATGGAGCAGGAGCCGCAAGGGGAGGCGTGACGGGGCGTTAGGCAGTAGGGATGAGGGGACGAAGGGAGTCGGGTGGTGGCTGCGATCGGGGCGAGGTCGGCGACGCAGCGTGCTTCGGTCGGGCAGGGGACCCCGTCACCCGGCCTGACGGCCACGCTCTGCGCCTCTCGCGGGGGCGAGGGTTGAGAAGGACCCGCTCAGGCGATCATGTGTGAAGGTGACGGCAGATCTGCCCCCTCTCCCTGCGAGCGGGGAGCGGGCCGGGGTGAGGGGTCCTCGGTCGGATCGCAAAGCAAGGCGTTCGAGGCAAAGCCCCCCTCACCCGGCCTGCGGCGACCCTCTCCCCCGCGAGCGGGGGAGAGGGTCGGAGTTTGCAGTGTTGTTTGACCCTGACCTAACCTGCGGTGGGCTTCCCTCACAGGGGGGGAGAGGGTCGGAGTTTGGAGTCTCGGTGATCGCGGACGGAGGGAAGGGTTGAATGTCGTTCACCCGCGTTCTCTGGGTCGGGTGAAGGGGGCGGGTGACGGGATGCAAGGCCCGGAATTCGGGCGGGGCAGAAGGTGTCCCTGGATTGAACGGCAAGACCGGAAGGGGGGAGGGGGGGATCGCGGGGCGATTGCGATTCTCAAGGGGTGGCGGGTCGGGGTAGAATCGCGGTTTGGTCCGCGACTCAACTCCCCCGTGGCCGTCCTTTGAGGTTCGACTCGCCGATGCAGCCCGCCGAACAGTCCCGGCGTCCGGTTCTCGTGCTCGATTTCGGTTCGCAGTACGTCCAGCTCATCGCCCGGCGCGTCCGGGAGCGGCGGGCGTTCGCGATCATCGTCCGGCACGACATCACGGCAGAACGGGTCAGGGAACTGGACCCGATGGCCATCATCCTCTCGGGAGGGCCGTCGAGCGTCTACGAGCCGAACGCGCCGAAGTGCGACCCGGGCCTGTTCGAGCTGAGCGTGCCGATCCTGGGCATCTGCTACGGGATGCAACTGGCCTGCCAGGCGCTCGGGAGCAAAGTAGACTCGGTGCCGTCGCGCGAGTACGGGCCGGCGGCCCTGACCCAGGTGAACGACGCCTCGCCGTTGCTGGCCGAGGTGACGACGGGGACGACCGTCTGGATGAGCCACGGCGACCAGGTGCACACCCTGAGCCCCGACTTCGAGGGGCTGGCGGCCACCGCGACCTGCCCGATGGCTGCGGTCCGGCACCGATCGAAGGAGGTCTATGGCCTCCAGTTCCATCCGGAGGTGAGCCACACGACGCTCGGCTCGCATATCCTCGGGAATTTCCTCGACCGGATCGCCGGGAGCGCGGGCGACTGGACGATGGAGGCGTACCTCGACCAGGCGGTCGAGGCGATCCGGCAGCAGGTCGGGCCGGACGAGCGGGTGGTGTGCGGGGTGTCGGGCGGGGTCGATTCGTCGGTCACGGCGGCCTTGCTGGCGAGGGCGTTGGGGGAGCGGGTCGTCTGCATTTTTGTGGACAACGGCCTGCTGAGGGCGGGGGAGCGGGCGGCGGTCGTCGACATGTTCGGCAAGCACTCGAAGGCCGAGCTGCGGGTGATCGACGCCTCGGAGCGGTTCCTGAACGTGCTCGACGGCGTGACCGACCCGCAGGAGAAGCGGGTCAAGATCGGCCATACGTTCATCGATGTGTTCCGGGACGAGGCGAAGTCGATCCCGAACGCCCGGTTCCTGGCGCAGGGGACGTTGTACCCGGACGTGATCGAGAGCGGCGGGTCGGCCGACGCGCCGGCGGCGACGATCAAGCACCACCACAACGTCGGAGGCCTGCCGAGCGAGCTGGGCTTCGAGCTGATCGAGCCCCTGCGTGACCTGTTCAAGGACGAGGTCCGGCGGCTCGGGATCGAGCTGGGATTGCCCGAGAGCCAGGTCTGGCGGCACCCGTTCCCCGGACCGGGCCTGGCCGTGCGATGCCTGGGGGCGATCACGAAGGATCGGCTTGAAGTGCTGAGGCGGGCCGACACGATCTTCCTCGAAGAACTGCGGGCGGCGGGCCTGATTCGGGCGACCGGCCAGGCGTTCGCGGTGTTGTTGCCGGTGCAGTCGGTCGGGGTGATGGGGGACGGGCGCACCTATGAGAGCGTCGTCGCCCTGCGATGCGTGGACACCGACGACTTCATGACCGCCGACTGGACCCGGTTGCCCCCCGAGCTGCTCGCCCGGGCGTCGAGCCGGATCATCAACGAGGTGAAGGGGGTCAACCGGGTCGCGTACGACATCACGAGCAAGCCGCCGGGGACGATCGAGTGGGAGTGACCGGGCTCGATCCGATTTTTTCCGAGAGTGTTGGAAAGATTGGGGGCGGTCGGGCGAAGACCTGTTGAATCCCGAGAGGATCGACCGTCCCCGACCTGCCCCGCGAGGAGCACCCGCGATGTCTACCTCCTGGTCCGCGACCGAACACGACTATGACCCGGAGTTCGAGGAGGTGCCGGACAAAGGGGCGTCGTACGATCTGCCGACCGAGCGGCTGGCGGTGGTCAGCCTGGTGGCGGGGATCGCGGGGTTCTTCCTGCCGATCGTCGGGCCGGTGACGGCGGTGGTCTCGGGCCACGTGGCGCGGGGGGAGATCCGGAAGTCGAACGGACGGCTCGGCGGCGACGCGATGGCGCGGACCGGGCTGATCCTGGGGTATGTCTGGCTCGGGCTGACGGCCCTGGGCATGCTGGTGATGCTCGGCTTCACCATGCTGCTGGTGTCGAGCGGCCCGGAACGGGCGGCCGTCCACGGGCAGGCATTCCGGGTGCCGGCGGAGCGATCCGACCGGCCGAACCTGATGATTCAGCGGCTGGACGGCGGCCGGTTGATGATCCACCACGACGAGACTGCCGACGATCACGGCGGGTTGCGGGAGGGGACGATCCGCCTGCACCACGAGGGCCCGGCCCGATCGGGGCATGGGTTTCCGGCCCTCCCGGGGGTCCCGCGCCTGCCCTGATGGGGCACCTCGCGCGATCGGGATCATCGTCGCGGAGCACGAGGGGCATGGGACCAGCACCTCCCGCAGGGGGTCGGCGGCGGTCGCGAGACGCCCGGCCGACGATCGGCGAACTGATGATCGTGGTGGCGGGGGTCGGCGTTGGGTTGACGCTGGCCCTGCCGGCCTTCCGCGACGAGCCGTCGCCGGGGGAATCGATCCTGGTGCTCGGGGGCGGCGTTCTGGGCGGGGCCTCGCTGGTGGGGGTGCCGCTCCTGCTCTGGGAGCGGCGATCGCGAGGCGTCCGGAGGCGCTTCGGGCCGGGGAAGCTGCTCTGGTTCGCGCACGGGACGGCCGCCTGGCTGCTCTGGCCGCCGATCATCCTGGGCCGGCGGTCGAACGCACGCGGGCAGTCCCCGCCGATCGTCGACCCATCGGCCGCGGAGATCTGCTTCTTCTACGGCACGCCGTTGATGGCCGTGTATGTGACGGCGTCGCTCCTGGCCGGGGGATGGCTGCGGAGGAGTCGGCGTCGAGGGGGGCGACGGCCGCCCGCGCAGATCCCCTGGCGCGAGCGGTTCGGGCTCGTGCTCGGCATGGGATGGGCCGTGCTGGGCCTGTACGTCCTGTCGATGATCTACCGGAGCAAGTTCCGTTGAGCCGGGGCCGTCGCGGGGCCCGCTCGGCGATTTTTGGGCGGGATCCGGTAAGAAATCGGCCCCGGATGCGATACACTCTTTGAGAATCGGACGAATGACAGGCCGACCGCCGGCCCGGGCCGGCGTCGGAGTGCCGAGGCCCGGCAGGGGCGTTCGAGGCGATCGGGCTGCGATCGGCCCGACCCGATACCGGTCGCGGACGGCGGGCGACGCGGCGGGTTGGCCTCGCTCGGGCCCGGCCGCTCGAAGGGCGGCGCGCACCGCCCTGGGCACGAGCACCCGGCGGAACATTCACATGCGACGACGCATCCAGGGCAAATCACCTTCCTTGCTTCCAGACTGATCGAGGCGATCCATGTCGCAACGCGACCCGTTCGGACCGGAAAAGTATGACATGTACCAGGAGCCCCAGGCGACGGCCGAACCCCCGGAGCGGAAGGGCCCGGGCTGCCTATTCTGGGGGTGCCTGATCTCGGGCATCCTGTTCGTGGTGACCTTGATCCTGATCATCGCGCTGGTCTTCTTCGCCAGGGGCAAGCTGATCGGCGTGATCGAGGAGTATACCGACCCCGCCCCGGTCGAGCTGCCGGAGATCGCGCTGGCCGAGGAGGAGCGCCAGGAGGTCATCGCCCGCTGGGAAGCCTTCGAGGCGGCGATGGACGAGGGGCGCAAGGAGGAACTCTCGCTCGACAGCGACGAGTTCAACCTGGTGGCGCAGCACGTCGTCTCCGAGGCCGAAGGGCGGGTCCATTTCACGATCGAGGGGGACAAGCTGCGCGGCCAGGTCAGCATCCCGGTCGAGGACGTCGGGCAGAAGTTGCTCGGCACGAACCAGCTTGACGGCCGCTACTTCAACGCGTCGGGGACCTTCGACGTCTTCCTGCGCAACGGCCTGCTGGTGCTCCAGATCCAGGAGGCCGAGGTCAAGGGAGAGCCGGTCCCCGACGAGGTGATGGATCAGGTCCGCGGGCAGAACCTGGCCGAGTCGATGGCGGACAACCCGGAACAGCGCGAGCTGTTCTCCAAGTTCGAGAGCATCGAGGTCAGGGACGGGCGGATCGTCCTCACCTCGCTCGGCACCGAGGCGGCGGCCCCCGAGGCGGCCGAGGCCGCAGCCGAGGGCGATCCGGACACGGCCACCGAGCCGGCCCCCGAGCCCGAGGCCGCGCCGGAATCCGAGGAAGGACCCGAGCCTTCGGCCCCCCCGGAACCGGCCGAGGCACCGGAACCGGCCGAGGTACCCGAGCCGGCCGAGGTACCCGAGCCGGCCGAGGAACCGGAGCCGGCCGAGGCCCCGAGTCGATAAGTCGATTGCATTTTCCAGGGAATGCTCAGATGTGATGGCGAGCGGGGAACAGCCAGCTTCGACAGGCCGGACGTTCCCCGCTCGCTCGTTTTCCTGGGAATGGGTCTTCGATCGCGGGGCGAGGCGGAAGAAATCTCGAAACGCGGCGGAAACTTTCTCTTGCGTACGGGAGAATCGTGCGTTAGCCTTACCCATTCACTGTCTTCGATTGTTGGGATCGAGCCCGATGAGGCTTTTCTGCACCCTTTTTCCTTCGATTGGGGTGCGCCATCACGAGACTCGACGGCATGGCGTTGCAACGGCTTCCGGAATTCGATCGGCTGCGATCGCTCGGCCAAGGCCGGGCGGGCGGGCTGATCGTCCTGGTGGCAATTGCGTGCCTCGGCTCAACCGCTCAGGCTCAGCATTGCGGCGTGTATGTCAATCGCCCCAGCGATGAGAGCCTGGAACGGGTACTCGGGTTGTCGATCGATCCCGAGGAATCGACCGGGGATCGCGGACCGTCGCCGACTCCGTTCAAGCCCTGTGATGGTCCTGGTTGTTCGAACGCGCCGGCGGCGCCGATGTCGTCACCCGTGCTGTTGGAACCGCCGGGCATCGAGCACTGGGCCGTCTTCGGGCCGCGCAATCCGGGCCGAGACTCCTCACCCAAACTCCTCGCCGAATCGGAATCCCTGCTCCACCTCGCTTTGCTGAGCGACGGGATCTTCCATCCTCCTCGACCGTCCGCCTTCTGAGGCGGATTGCGCTCGAAAACCGCGTCCCAACCCAACGCAGATGGGTCGTAGCCGACGGCCGAGTCGGTTCGACCGCGTCTGGCGACGTGTCACGCCGAAATCCCGATTCGATCGGTTCGCATCGCAATCGTCTGCACTTCGCGTGTGGCGATCGAGGGCGACCGAGGAATCGAGCGATTGGTGCCGGGGATGGATCAGTCATCCCCCAGGGGCCGAGCGTGGCGGGAACTGCGCCAGGGTTGCGAGCCGAGGAACACGCCCGTTGCGGGCCCTCGCGCGTGGAACGATGTTTTCAATCGAGCGTGACTCCGTCTTTCAGAGACCCATCGTGTCGCCCGACAGGTTCCCGGCGCCGCGATCCAAAGGGGATTGCGCGTCTCCACGATTGGCACGGAAGACGAGAGGATCGGAAGTGATGCACGTACGTCGATCTGCGTTTACGCTCATTGAACTCCTGGTCGTGATCGCCATCATCGGTGTCTTGATTGCCCTGCTGCTGCCGGCGGTGCAGAGCGCCCGCGAGGCGGCGAGGCGGGCCCAGTGCCTCAACAACCTGAAGCAACTGGGGATCGCCCTCCACACCTATCACGACGCCAACGGCACCTTCCCGCTGGGTCGGACGATCCCGTCGAACACCTCGTATTCGGCGATCGCCCGCATCCTGCCGTTCGTCGAACAGACAACGGTGGCCGACGCCTTGAATTTCGACCACGCGTGGTCGGACGCGGCCAACCAGACCGGCTCGACGACCAACCTCCAACTGCTGCTCTGCCCTTCGGACACGGCCGAGATCCCGGCCGGATGGGGCGGGACCAATTACCGGGGGAACGAGGGCAACAGCGTCGTCATGTGGCACGGCCAGAGCGACACGGGCAACGTCAACGCGGGATTGCCCGCGCCCAACGGCCTGTTCTTCTCGTCGGTCGGCATCAAGGCGGCCGACGTCCGCGACGGCCTGAGCCAGACGGCGGCCTTCAGCGAGCACATCCTGGGTGATTTTGACAACACCCGGGCCACCCGAGACGCCGACACCTTCTGGCCGCAGACCTACCCGGCCAATGCCGATGAAGCCGTGCAACTGTGTCGGACCATGGATTGGCGCGACCTGCAATATCAGCGTGTCAGCGACGTGGGAGCACCCTGGACCTACGGCTACCACTCGACCACCAGCTACTGGCACTCCGGCCCGCCGAACTCGGTCTCGTGCATGTTCCCCCCGTCCCGGATCATGACCGTCGCCAATAGCCGCCACCCGGGCGGGGTGAACGTGGGCATGGCCGACGGTTCGGTCAAGTTCGTCAAGGATACGGTGAACCTCGAAACCTGGCGGGCGTTGGGGTCGAGGAATGGCGGCGAGATCATCTCGGCCGACGCGTTCTGAGTTCGATTCGAGGATTGCCGCGATGTTTCGCAGTCACACCGTCCGGGTGGTGGCCTTGATCGCCGTCTGCGCCCTCGGATGTTCGCATCAAGGCCCGCCGGATCGTTCGCTTGATCCGGAACAGGCCAAAGAGCTGCTCGTTACCGTGCTCGACGGCTGGAAGGCGGGCCGACCGCACGCCGAGCCGTTGGAATCGGAACCCTCGCTGCGCGTGGCCGATGAGGACTGGCTCGTCGGCCGTCGCCTGATCGATTACCGGCTCCTGCCGGGCGAGTCGGTCGTGGGAGATCGCCTGTCCTGCCCGGTCGGCCTCTCGATGGAGACGCCGGAGGGCCGCCGGATGTCGGCACAGGTCGTCTACCTGATCTCGACCGCCCCGGAACTCAGCGTGATCCGGGTCGATTGACGCTTCCGGCCCTCGACAGACACCGATACCCGAATCCAGATGACCTGAGGAGCACTTTATGATGACGTTTATCACACTTTCGCGATGGTCAACCCTGGTCATGCTGGCCGGGGTGCTCGTCACTCCGAGGGGCATGGCACGGAGTGATGAGTCATCGGATCGGCCGAACCCGATCCCGGAAACCCGGGCCGATCTGAAGCAGGCGCTCGAGGCGTCGAAGCAGGCCAGGCCCCGCTTGCCGCTTCCACCGTTGAGCGCCGAGGAACAGCAACGGGCGAACAGCGGCGAGTTGGGAATCGTGAATAACGGTCGGATGCGGCGATGGTACCTTCCCGAGGGCTTCACCGCGGGGGGATTCCCGAGGCGAGACGAATCGGGGATGACCCTCGGCTACCCGTTCCAGACGAAGCTGTTCTGGATCGTCTCCCGGGCCAACAACTGCACCTATTGCCTGGGTCATCAGGAGAGCAAGCTTGCATCGGTCGGGGTGACCGAGCGGGAAATCGCCTCGCTCGACGGCGACTGGTCGGACGCGAGCCCGGCCGATCGGGCCGCGTATGCCCTGGCCAGGACCATGACCCTCGACCCGCTCGCGCTGGGCAAGGACCAGCTCGACGCGCTCCGGCCCTGGTACACCGATGCGCAAATCGCCGAGATGATCTACGTGATTTCCAGCTTCAACGCCATGAACCGGTGGACCGGGGCGTTGAACATCCCGCAGGAGGAACATCGGGATTATCTCGGTTCCCTCGATGCGGCGGTCGCTTCGCTCGCGAGCCAGGTGGCCCCGCTCGACCCGTCCCGGGATTCAGGAGAACCCCGGATCGCCGCCCCCCAGCAGCGTCCCCCCCTCGAATCGTGGGACGAGGTGACGGCGAAGTTGGCCGAGTGCCGCGAACGTCCGTTGCTGCTCGACCTCGTCGGCGACGAGGAGGCGAAGGAACGGCTCGGTGATCGTGCGAGCGAATTCGAGGAGCCGATGCCGCACTGGGTGCGATTGCTCGCGCGGTTCCCCGGCGTCGGGATCCAGCGGGTGGCGATCCTCAAGGCGGTCGAACGGGAAGGATCGCTCGACCCATTGCTCCGGGCGCAGGTCGCCTGGGTGTCGGCCCGGCACGATCGGGCCTGGTACGCCGTCGGGCATGCCCTGGAACGGCTCCGCGCGATGGGCCTGTCGGACGAACAGATCCGGGCCATCGACGGCGACCGAGGAAGCCTCGACGCCACCGATCGCCTCGTCCTGGAGTTCGCCGATCGGTTGACCGTGGACCCGGCCCTGGTCTCCGATGCCGACGTGGAGCGGCTCCGCGCGGAGTTGTCCGATCATGAGGTGGCGGAGCTGATCGCCGTGATCGCCGAGTCGGTCTTCTTCAATCGGCTGACCGAGGGCGCGGCCCTGCCCCTGGAATGATCAGGCGCGGGCGAGACCGACGAGCCGGCCGGGCCGAGGCGAGCGACCCATCGTCACGCCTCGTCCCGGTCGGCCGGGGACGGTGCCGAGGCGGCCGGCTCGCCGTTCGTCGCGGGGGTGTCCAGCCCGTACTCGGTCAGTTTCTTGTGCAGGGTGTTGCGATTGATCCCGAGGCGGGCCGCGGCCTTGATCTGGACCCGGTCGCACGAGGTGAGCACCTGCTGGATCAGCTCGCGCTCGACCGGGGCGACGATCCGCCGGATCAATTCGTCGGCATTCGGGCCGGCGGCGAGCAGCCCGCGGCGGACGAGGTCGGCGATCAGGGTGTCGAGGTCGGGTGACCGCCCTCGGATCGGCCGGGGAGGGGCTTCCCCCCGGAGCTGGGGCGGCAGGTGTTCGGGCTTCAGTTCCGGCCCCTCGCCCAGCACGACGGCCCGCTCGACGTAGTTCTGGAGCTCGCGGACGTTGCCGGGCCAGTCGTACCGCACGAGCAGCTTCATGGCCTCGGGATCGACCCGGCGCATCTCGCGCTGGTTCTGGTCGCTGTAGCGGGCGAGGAAGAAGTTGACGAGGGGGGGCACGTCGTCCCGGCGGTCGCGCAGGGGAGGCAGGTCGATCGGGACGACGTTGAGCCGGTAATAGAGGTCTTCGCGGAAGCGGCCGGCGTCGATTTCCTCGCGGAGCTCGCGGTTGGTCGCGGCCACGACGCGGACGTCGACCTTCTTGGTGCTGACGTCGCCGACGCGCTCGAACTCGCCTTCCTGGAGCACGCGGAGCAGCTTGACCTGGAGCTTGGGCGAGGTGCTGTTGATTTCATCGAGGAAGATGGTGCCGGTGTGGGCCGCCTCGAATCGGCCGGTGCGGTTCTCGACGGCGCCGGTGAACGAGCCCTTGACGTGGCCGAACAGCTCGGATTCGAGGAGGCTCTCGGTCAGGGCCCCGCAGTTGACCCGGATGTAGGGGCCGGAGGCCCGGGGGCTGAGGTCGTGGATGGCCCGGGCGATCAGCTCCTTGCCCGCGCCGGTCTCCCCGACGATCAGGACGCAGGCCCGGGACCGGGCGACCTGCCGCGTGACCCGGGCGACCTCGTGCATGATCGAGCTGCCGCTGATGACCCCGGGGAGGCCGGCGGCGGGGTCTGCCGATCGTCCGGCGAGGTCGGGTCGGTCGCTCAGGTGTGAGGGCATGGCCATCGTCGTCTCGCGTCCTTCCTGGGGTCGGTCGGGCCGGGGCAAGCCGTCGCCCGGGGCCGGACCGACCCGTCGAGGTCAGGGCCCTTCTCATCCTCGAAGGGCCGAGCGGTGCGGTCTTCGGTCGATCAGGGGAGGGTGGGGTCGGTGTTGCCCGGGGCCGACTCGACGTGCATGGGGGTGGCGCTGAGCGACCCCCGGACGAGGTCGACCACGTCGCGGAGCGTCGCGACGAGCCCGTCATCGTCGGCGCGGTCGATGGCCCGGACCAGGCGGCCCCGCTGGTCGAGGGCGAGCAGGGGGCCGAACCGCTGGACGCTCCGGCGAAGCCCGTCGGCGGCGGCCCGCCGGGAGTCGAGCGTGCGGGACGGGTCGATGGCCTTCTCGGCGAGCGCGCGCTGGGCGTCGATGGTCGGGACGACCGACAGGGCGCGGGCGGCCGAGGGGGCGAACCTCGGGTCGGCCATCAGGCGTTGCAAGGACGGGACGACGGCGGCCATGTCGGTGGCGAAGGGGCCGTCGGGGCGGTCGGCGATCCGGGCGAGGGTGGCGGCGGCCATCTGCACGATCGCCAGGCGTTCGTCGGGGGTGCTGGGCCTCACTCCGGCCTCGTCCCAGGCCCGGTACAGCGCCTTCTCGACGGCGATCGGGTCGCCAGGGGCCGCCAGGAGCGAGACACGATCGAACTGCCTGGCCAGTTCCTCGACGCTCAGGCGGACGGTCCCGCTGAGCGGGGCCACGGCGAGGTCGTAGTCGTAGATGCTGAGATCGAGCGAGTACATGGCCAGATACCCGTAGAGGTATCGCTCGACCGCCTGGACGCGCAGGTCGTAGACGCCCGGCACGTCGATCCGGGCGGACAGGGAACCGACGCCCTGGGCCACCGGCACCCCTTCCGGCCCCTCGCGGCGATCGAGCCAGAGGACCACGTCGGTCGGCTTCAGGGTGCTGCCGGCCGAGGGGGAGATGATGGCGGAGATGGTGTCGCCCGACCGGAGCGGGCCGAGGGCGTAGAGGTCGCCCGAGAGGTCGGCGACCGGGGCGGCCGGGGGGGTGGCATCCTGCGGCGGGAACGGCTCGTCGGCGGCTCCCGGCGCCTCGTCCTGGTCCTCTGGCGGCCACTGGCGCTGCGGTTGGCCGAACGGGGGGCGATCGGTCGGGGAGAGGCGGCCATTGATCTTGGCGCGTCGGGGGCGCCCGACGAAGGCGACCGGGGCGGCCCGGGCGGGGATGTCGTTCGGCTCGCGCTCGGCCTGGAAGAACTCGTACTCCTCGGCGCGGGCGATGGCCCGGGCCGGGTCGATCGGAAGGGGCAGGAGCACGGGGAGGCGGGCGGTCCGGGCGTCGGCCCTCAGGTCGATCAGCAGGTCCCTCGCGTCGCGGGGCCCTCGGAGGAAGGCGGGGTCGACGATGACGGCATCGACCCCGGCCGACTCGGCGGCCCGGAGGAACCCCTCCTCGGCCGAGGGGGCGGTGATCGGCTCGAAGCCCCGGTCGCGCAGCGAGGAGGCGACGGTGGTCAGGGTCGTCGCGTTGCCGCTGACCACGACGACCTGAGGCTGGACCAGAGTGCTGTCGAGCGCCCGGGCCAGGCTGGGCACGACCCGGCTGGAGCCGGGGAACGGCCGGGCGGGATCGAGCGAGACGATGGCGCGGGCCGCGGCCAGTTGCACCCGGCGGTCGGGGGCCGAGAGGGCCTGGACGATCGGCGAGGGGGGGTCGCTCGCCAGCATCTCGGCGTCGCCGGTCAGGGCCAGGGCGGCGATGAGGGCGGGGGCGGCCTCGAAGGTCTCGGCCCGGAGGGCCAGCCGGAGCGCATCGGCCAGGGCTTCGGGGCCGAGGCCGACCAGCTCGGCGGCGAGGGCCTCGGGGAGCTCGCCGGGGACGGCCAAATCAGCCGGATCGGCCTGCCGGAGCACCTCGCGCACCTGGAAGGTGGTGAGGATCGCCTGGGCGTCGCGGTCGTCGGGGGCGAGGGCGCGGGCCGCCTCGGCGAACCGGAGGCCGAAGACGGTCTCGACCTCCGACGGGGGGACGTTCTCGGGGGCCACGGTCCCGGCCTCGTCGTCCCAGGTCCAGAGGACGACCTGGGGGCCGGGGAACTCGTACGACCCGAGCAGGTAGCGGCGGGCCTCGTCGAGCAGGAACCGCGCCGGCGGCTGGGGGAGCCGGTCGATCGGGACTCCGGTGAGCCGGAGGACGGCGTCGGCGGCCTCGGTAGCCAGCGGGGAGCGGTCGGCGTCGGTCGAGGCGGCGTCGGCGATCAGGAAGGGCAGGGCGCGACGATCGCCGATCCTCCCGAGGGCCGAGGCGACGTCGGCGGCGAGTTGAGGGTCGGGGGCGTCCAGGCCGGCGATCAACGGGGGGACGGCCCGGCGCTGGAGGCGGCCCATGTTGGCGACGAGCAGGGCGCGATCGGCCGAGTCGGGCGGCAAGGCGTCGATCGCTTCGAGCAGGATCGGCACGGCATAGGGGCCGGACTCGCCGAGGCGGGTGAGGGCCTCGGACTGCTGGAGCGGCGAGCCGGTGAGCAGGCCGACGTAGCGTCGGATCCGGTCCTCGCGCTGGGCGTTGCGGCGGGCGGCGGCATTGAGCCGGGTGAGGACCTCGCCGACGCGATCGGCCGTGCGGGGGTCGTCCTGGAGGCGGAGGATCGAGCCGATGCCGAAGCGGTCGCGGATGGTGAGCAGGGTGTCGTCGTCGGGCTCGGCCTGGAGAAATCGGTCGAGCAGGGGGACGGCCTGATCGGCGAGGCCCACGCGGGTCAGATAGGTGATGGCCGACCAGAGTTCGAGGGGGGTCTCCGGGGGCTTGGCGAAGCGATCGAGGCCCGGGGCCTGGGCCGTCGCCGTGCCGACGACCGGGCCGATCGCGCCGGTCGCCAGTGCCACGGCCATCGTCGCGAGGACCCGGCCGAGGGCACCGGCTCGGCCCGGCTCGCGATTGCGGGGGATCGGGTTCGTGAGCATGGTGCGGGCCTCGTCGTTAGGGTCGAACGTTCGGGATGGGAACGGGGATGAAATGGTGAGCGACCGCGACGCGGGTCCGGCATGCGAAATCGGCACGCGGGGACCGTACGCCCTCGGAACGATGGCTATGGCAATGATGACCGATGATTGTCCACGAGTCGGCCCCGAGGGCGAAGGATTTGTTCGAATTGCGGTACGATCGCCTCCCTCGGCACGATTCCCGCGGCCGGAACGGGCCGAGGATCGCTCGGAATCGATCGAATCGCCACGACCGGCCCGGTTCGGCTCGGTGGTGGCGATCCGGTGATCGGGAATCCGAATCAATCCTCCAATGCGACCCGCTCGGGGCCGATCAGATCCTCCAGGGTTTCGCGACGACGCACGAGCCGGGCGTCGGCCCCCTGGACGAGGATCTCGGCGGCCCGGGGGCGCGTGTTGTAGTTCGACGCCATGACCATGCCATAAGCCCCGGCCGAGAAGACGGCGAGCAGGTCGCCGCGGCCGACGGGGGGCAGGGGGCGGTCCTGGGCGAGGAAGTCGCCGCTCTCGCAGACCGGGCCGACGATGTCGCGCGGCTCGGTGCCGGGGATGGCCGCCTCGAAGTCGTCGGGCCAGGCGGGCGACCCCTCGGGCACCCGGACGGGCCAGATGCGGTGGAAGCCCTCATACAGGGCGGGGCGGATCAGGTCGTTCATGGCGGCGTCCTGGATGACGAACCGCTTGTCGCCCGACTGCTTGTTGAAGATGACGCGGCTCAGCAGAATTCCCGCGTTGCCGGCGATCGAACGGCCGGGCTCCATGGCCAGGCGGCAGCCGGTCGGCTTGAGGACGGGGACCATGACCTCGGCGAAGGCGGCGAGCGGCTTCGCCTCGCCCCCTCGGTAGTCGATCCCGAACCCGCCCCCCATGTTGCACCACCGGATGTCGTGGCCCATCGCGCGCAACTGCCCGATCAGCTCGGCGGCCCTGGCCGAGGCCCGGGCATACGGCTCGGTGCTGGTGATCTGCGAGCCGATGTGCATGTGCAGGCCGGTCATCGCCAGGCCGTCCATGTTCAGGACGTCCTGGGCGGCGCGGAGGGCGCGGTCGATGTCCATGCCGAACTTCGACTCTTTCTTGCCGGTCGAGATGTAGCGGTGGGTCTTCGGGTCGACGTCGGGATTGACCCGCAGGGCGATCGGGGCCTTCACCCCCTCGGCCCGGGCGACGGCGTCGATGGCCTGCAGCTCGGCCTCGCTCTCGACGTTGAACAACAGGACGCCGGCACGCAGGGCGTCTCGAATTTCCTCGTCGGTCTTGCCGACGCCGGCGAAGACCGATTTGGCGGCCTCGCCCCCCGCCGTGGTGACGCGGTGCAGCTCGCCCCCCGAGACGACGTCGAAGCCGCTGCCGTGCTCGGCCATCAGCTTGAGGATGCCGAGGTTCGAGTTCGCCTTGACCGAGTAGCAGACGAGCGGGTCCAGTTCGGCGAAAGCCGTTTGCAGTTCCTTGAGCCGCCCGACGAGGGCCGCAGCGCTATAGACGTAGAGCGGCGTGCCGAACCGATCGGCCAGGTCGCGGGCGGGGAGGTCTTCGCAGTAGAGTTCGCGGTCGCGGTAATGAAAATGGTCCATCGGGGGATCGGTTCCGGGTTGGGCGGGCCTTGGCCCGCCGAGGATTGAGACGGTTCGTTTGCGATTCGGGGAACAGATGACGAGATCGACCGGGCGCCCTCAGCCCTTCCGGCGGATCGCGGCGTCGCGAATCGGGTCGCGGGGGCCGGGCAGGTCGGGGCGATCGTCGCCGAGGCGGGCGGGGACGATCGCGTCGTGGTCCAGACCTTCCAGCTCCGGCTCGGGGTCGGGCGCGGGGCCGGAGCGGAGATCATGGAGCATGGTGACGGCCTGCGGGCGATTGTAGAAGAGGCAGGCGTTGTAGAAGGCGTCGAACTCCTGGCCGGCGGCGGGGTCGTGGAAGGCGATGGTCTCGATCAGGTCTTCCCAGGCGAGGCAGACCAGGTCGAGCTGGCGAATCGCGGGGACGAACCAGTCGCGGAACCAGTCGTCGCGGGTGCCGGCGTAGTCCTCGACCCGGCGGCGGACCTTGCGGAGGATCGCGCCTCGGGTCATTTCATCGGCGAAGACGCTCTCGTCGATCCGCTTGCGGGGGGCGACGAGCACGTAGGACAGGTGTTCCAGCTCGATCGGGTGGCGGTCGGCCCTGCGGAGGATCTCGGCCATGCAGGCCACGGTGCGCGCCGCCTGATCGTACCAGGGGGCATTCTTGACGCCGGCCGAGAGCCTGCTGAACATCTTCCCCTCGACCACCACCAGTTGCGCCGCCTGGGGGTTGAGGACGATGTCGGACCAGCCGCGATTGCCCGTCTCGAAGTGCCCGACGACCCCGTCGGCGTGGGTCCACGACTCGGCCAGCCGGTCCTTCCGGAACCTGGGCAGGAAGGCCGACGGCAGCCACCCCTCGGCGAACCAGGTGGCCGCGGCCATCGGCGTGATCGGGACGCCCGCGGCCTCGTCCCGGTGCCCGGCCAGCCAGTCGATCGCCAGTCGCAGCAGCCAGTTCTCGTTGTAGAGCATCGTCGGCGGCAACGCCGGGGCGTTGCCGTCGCACGATTGCAGGAGGCTGGTGATGCGGTCGAGTAGCATGTCTGTCGCCGGTTTGAAGAGGAGGAGCGGATCGTCGATTCGTCCAGGACGGATCGCACCATCACAGTCTGATATGCAGGCACCTCGTCCGGGGACATGAAATCAAGCCAATCGCTCCCGCCATTCCGCAAGCTGGGCCCGGACC
Organism: Tautonia sp. JC769; assembly: GCF_040717455.1. Taxonomy (NCBI): domain Bacteria; kingdom Pseudomonadati; phylum Planctomycetota; class Planctomycetia; order Isosphaerales; family Isosphaeraceae; genus Tautonia; species Tautonia sp. JC769. Next base: position 88,548 of record NZ_JBFEFH010000023.1, on the reverse strand, counting down.
TGATCGGGGGCGGTGGAGCCGGTCGATCGGAAGGCCCGGACGGCATTGGTCACGCCGAGGGAGTGGACGACGTCCTCCTCGATGGCGGGGCAGGCGGCCTGGAAGTCGGCGAGGGAGAGGTCGGCGAGGCGGCAGGAGCGGGATTCGCAGAGGGAGACGAGCTTGCCGACGACCCCGTGCCCGGTGCGCTGGGGGACCCCTTTGAGGATGAGGTACTCCATCAGGGTCGTGGCGTCGAGGAACCCTTCGTCGAGGCGTGAGGCAATCCGATCGCGGTTCAGCCGGGCGCCGGAGACGACGATGGAGGCCAGCTCGACGCAGGAGGTGACCGTGTCCACGGCATCGAACAGGGGGAGCTTGTCCTCCTGGAGGTCGCGATTGTAGGCGAGGGGGAGCCCCTTGATGAGCACGAGAAGCGTCTGCAGGGCGCCGACGACGCGGGCGGTGCGGCCGCGGATCAGTTCGAGGACGTCGGGGTTCTTCTTCTGGGGCATGATGCTGCTGCCGGTGCAGACGGCATCGGGCAGGGTCAGGAAGTTGAATTCCTGGGTGCTCCAGAGGATCCACTCCTCGGCCCATCCGGAGAGGTGCTCGGCGACCAAAGTGAGGCAGAAGACGGTCTCGACCAGGAAGTCGCGGTCGCTGGAGATGTCGAGGCTGTTGGCCGCGACCCTGTCGAAGCCGAGCTCCCGGGCGACGAATGCCCGGTCGATCGGCAGGGTGGTGCCCGCCAGGGCGGCAGCCCCCAGGGGGAGCTGGTTGAGTCGGCGGCGGGCGTCGGCCAGTCGGTCGCGGTCGCGGGCCAGCTTCTCGACATAGGCGAGGGCATAGTGGGCCGCGAGGACCGGCTGGGCCCGCTGCAGGTGGGTGTAGCCGGGCAGGATGAGGTCGGCGTGCCGGTCGGCCAGGCCGACGAAGGCGCGTTGCAACTCGGTGAGGCGGTCCAGGACCGTGTCGATCGCATCCCGTGTCCAGAGGCGGACATCGGTCGAGACCTGGTCGTTCCGGCTGCGGGCCGTGTGCAGTTTGCGGCCGACGTCGCCGAGTCGGGCGATCAGGGCCGACTCGATGTGCATGTGGATGTCTTCCTTCTCGATCGAGAAGGCGAAGCGTCCCTCGGCGATCTCAGCCCGAATCTCCGACAGGCCTTGCACAATTTGTTCGCATTCGGCCTCGGAAATCAGGCCCACGCGCGCGAGCATCCGGGCATGAACCGTTGATCCTCGGAGGTCATGCTCGAACAGCCGGCGATCGAAGGAGATGGATTCGGTAAACTGCTCGACCCGTCGGTCGGTCTGATCGGCGAACCGACCTCCCCAGGGCTTCTCGGCCACGATCTCTGCCTCCGTCCGACACCTCACCTGCCCAAGGAAACAGCAGGATATTGCCTAGCTTAGGCAGGCTGGCCCCTCGAAGTCAATCGGCCGTTGCGGGGCACCCGGGGGCGCAGGATCGCCGGGGAATTCTTGCGGTCGCCGGGATTCCTGACCATCATCCCTGAAGGCCTTTGATTTCCAACAGGAGGGGGGTGGTCCCTTTTGGCGGAACCGTGTCGATTCGAGATGGAGTGGCATCCGTGTTACGTCCCGACGCGCAATTCACCGATCGTCTCTGGAACGCGATCCTCCCGATTTACGACGCCATCCTCGGACACCCCTTCGTCACGGGCCTGACCGATGGCCGGCTTTCCCGGGACCGGTTCGCGTTCTACGTGGTGCAGGACGCCGTCTACCTGCGGACGTTCGCCCGGGCGTTGTCGGTCCTGGCCTCGACCGCCCCGGACAGCGGCGCCACGAGCATGTTCAACCGCCACGCGAGCGACGCGATCGCCGTCGAGCAATCCCTGCACGAGGGGTTCCTCGCCGAGCTCGGCCTGCACCCGCAGCAGGTCGACGAGGCGGAAGCCTGCCCCAATGCCCGGGCCTATTGCGACTTCCTGATGGCCTCGACCGCCTGCCATCCGTTCCACGAAGGGCTGGCCGCCGTCCTGCCCTGTTACTGGATCTATCAGAGGGTCGGCCAGCAATTGCTCCCGAAAGGGTCGCCCGACCCGCTCTATCAACGCTGGCTCGAGACCTACGGCGGCGAGCAGTTCGACGAGGTGGTCAACCAGGTGCTCCGCCTGACGGACCGGATCGCCGAGACACTGACCGACGAGCAGCGCGCCCGCATGACGAGCCGCTTCGTCGTTGGCACGCGATATGAATGGATGTTCTGGGACGGGGCCTATCATCTCCAGCGTTGGCCCGTCTGACGTCGGTCGGTCGGCCTCCGATCCCCTTCGGGTCGGGATCGACCGCGAGCAGGCCGCGTGCGCATCGCCCGGGTTTCGGACCGGGCGTCGAGCCGTCCCGGGGCCGCGCCGAATCGCCGGACCGGGACGACCGGCGCACGGCCAATTCTCGGGGCTGGTGGGCGGTTATGGCCCCTTGTCGGGGCCGGCCGGGTGTGTTAAACCCCCCTATTGAGTCCGAACTGCGGGACACCCTCGACCTTGCGAGCAGCCGTGATCGCCGCCCGCGAGGGTTTGGGCTCAACCAGGACTCAATCGATCGTGCCCCCTGGGCATCGATCGACCCGTTCGATTGTCACTCTCCCGAGGAGAACGTCACCCATGAACCGTTCCCGGAAAATCGGCCTTTACGGTGCCGGCGCGCTGCTGGCCGTCGTCTCACTGGCCTTCGCCGCCCAGCAAGGGCCGGGAATCCTCTTCCCGGACTGGTCCGAGCCGACCAAGGGAACCTGGGACAACCCCGCCGCCGAGCTGGGCAAGCAGGTCCCCGATTCCCGCCCCTGGAGCGTGACCACGTACACCTCTTCGATCGAGGGCAAGGTGCTCGACGGCAAGGCGATGACCGTCGTCGGCGAGATCGTCGACCTGTCCTGCTACCTGCAGGTCGGCAAGCGCGGCGACAAGCACCGCGACTGCGGCCAGAAGTGCGCCGAGCAGGGCCAGCCGATCGGCCTGCTGACCGAGGACGGTTCGCTATTCATCCTGATGGATGAGGAGCACAATCCTCGTCGCGACGGCATGACCAACTTCCGCAAGGCCGCGATCGAGAACATGGCCAACGTCGTGACCGTGCACGGCACCTTCTCCGAGGTCGCCGGCCAGAAGGCCCTGTATGTCCAGGGCTATCTGACCGAAGGCTGAGCGACCGCCCAGGAGCCACGCGACGGCCCGACCCGCGGGCCGTCGCCGCGTTGGATTCAACCGCCCCGATCTGGTAAGCGACCGGACCCCGACCCGCCCCCGGGTCCCGGTCATCGACCCGCCACGTCGATTGCCCGAGAATCCCAAAGGGGAACGAGAGCCGATGAAACGAACGATCATCACCGCCCTGGCGACGCTGGGCCTGGCGGCCACCGCCGGAATCGGGATCGCCATCGCCCGGACCGGGCCGACCGCCGATCCCTCCCCCAATCCGACCGCACCCCGACCGGCCTGGCCCCCGCAGGAGGAGCCCGAGGTGCCGCTGGGCCTCTTCCCGATCTTCTGGCCCGACGACAATCCGTACAGCCCGGAAAAAGCCGAGCTGGGACGCCTGCTCTATTTCGATACCCGCCTCTCCTCGGATTCGACGGTTTCGTGTGCCACGTGCCACGAGCCCAGCCAGGCATTCACGGATTCCGCCCCGTTTTCCACCGGGATCGGCGATCAGAAGGGGGGCCGGAGCGCCCCGACGGTCATCAACCGGGCCTTCACGACCCTCCAGTTCTGGGACGGCCGCGCCTCGTCCCTGGAAGAGCAGGCCATCGGCCCGATCGCCAACCCCCTGGAAATGACCATCGAGACCGACGTGGACAAGGCGCACGAGGCCGTCGTCCAGCGACTTGCCGGGATTTCGGGCTACCAGAAGCGCTTCGCGGATGCCTTCGGCACCGACGAAATCACGCTCGACCACGTGGCCAAGGCCATCGCGACCTTCGAGCGCACCGTGCTCTCGGGCAACTCGCCCTACGACCGCTACAAGGCGGGTGACGAAAACGCCCTGACCGAGTCACAGCTCCGAGGCATGGACGTCTTCTTCAACAAGGCCGCCTGCGACGCCTGCCACCTGGGCGTGAATTTCAGCGACGAGTCGTTCGTGAACATCGGGATCGGCTACGACCCGGACGCCGGCACCTTCGCCGACATCGGTCGCGCCGAGATCACCAAGGACGAGCGCGACACGGGCGCCTTCAAGACCCCGACGCTCCGCGAGATCGAGCACACCGCCCCGTACATGCACGACGGGAGCATCGCGACGCTCGAAGAGGTGGTGGAGCATTATGACAAGGGTGGCATTCCCAATCCTTACATCGATCAACGCATGGAACCGCTCTTCCTGACCGCCCAGGACAAGGCCGACCTCGTCGCCTTCCTCCGGGCGTTGAGCGGCGAGGGCTGGCAACACCTGGAACCCCCCTCGGAATTTCCGGAATGATGGTTCCCGAATCCGGTCGCGGCCATTGCGGCCGCGGCCGCTGAGAAAACCCCGGGGCCGGCCTCTCCCATGGCGGCGGGCCGGCCCCGATCTGACGCAAGTCATAGCTTCTGCTTGTCTTAGAATTTGAGCCGTTTGTGATATTTCATTTTCGTTAAATTTTCCGTGAGAATTGACTTTCGTTGGTGCGGCCCCCATAGAATAAGAAGTCGCTTAGATCTCTACGGTGTCTTGCAACTCACGGTGACGTTCTTCTGGATGAGATCCGGTCTGACTTGAGGCGTTTCTTTCTCTAGTCTGATGATCGTGTTTCCGCTAGAACCTAGTCTCGCCTGAGCGCATTGAACGGGAAAGGAGTTGGTGGTCGATGAGTACTGGTTCTCCTCTCGGACAGCTCGCCGATCTTCTGAGGCGAGTGGAAGCCAAAACCCGGGCCCAGGAGCTGACGGAAGAATTGGAACTCGCCGCCGAGGAATTACGGCGGACCGAGGAGACGATTCGATCGATTGAGGCGCGGGCCAACCAGGTCCGCCCCGCCCGACAGCGCGAGCTGCAACTGGCCGAGGGAGATGAGCAACTCCTGAGAGAACTGATCCGACGGACCGCCCAGAACCGCTCGCTCATGGGCGAGGCCGAGTTCCACGAGGCGGAACGGCTCATCGAGGTTTCCCGGGTCGAGGTCGAGCGGAGGCGGGTCGAGGCGCAGGCCGAGCTCGAGGACATCCAGGACGCCCTCGATCATGCCCGCATCGAGGTCCGGGCCGCGCTCGACCGCTACCACCACGTCAGGCGAGAGCTGGAACGCCTGCAGGTCCACGCCGACGAGCAGATGGAGGAGGGCGATCGCCTGGCGATGATCGCCGAGGAGCATTTCCCCGAATATCAGGTCCGCGCGTTCGCCCGGGAGGTGGACGAGGCCACCGCGATGTTCGGCCAGCTCGACCGCCGCGAGCAGTACGCCCAGATGCGGATCTGGATCGGCCGGCTCCGACGCTTCCAGTATGCCGGCCCCGCCGAGGACGAGAGGGACATGCTGGAGAGCATCTTCCGACGCCTCGTCATGCTGTCCAAGCAGTACGAGCCGGGGTACATCGAGGCCTTCAATCGCCAGTTCTCGGCCGACTGGGACCTCTACATCACCGAGGCCCAAGAGTCGCTCCGCCAGGCGACCGAGGACGCCCGCCGCCACCATCCCCATCCCCAGAACGGCCACGCCCCGGAATTCGACGAGGACGACGAGCAGGACGAGGAGGACGCCCAGGGGGCGGAGACCCGTCGCCTCTCCGAGCAGGCCCTCGACCATCTCAAGGCGCTGCTCCTCGTGCGTTACGACGACCCCCAGGTGAAGGCCGATCGCTTCCGGGAGACTTTGGCACGCGTGCTGGAAGGCTACGGCCCCCCCGACGACGCCCTGCTCGACGTAGTCCGCCCGTACCGCGAGTGGATCACCGGCATCGAGTTCCGGGCCCTCCGCAAGGCCCTGGATCAGGAGCGGGAGCAGATCGAGGACGTCAATTCCTGACCGCCCGACGCCCCTGCATCCACATTCCTCGGCCAGCGTGACGTAAGCTTCTTCAAATCCCCCCCCCTTTATTCCTCAAGCGCCGGCCTCGACCGCAGGTCCCGATCGTTCGGGACGGTCGGGCGGGTCCTGGGGGCTGTTGCAGCACGACCCCGGCCTCTCCTGTTTCGGTCCTTCCGGGCCCCTCGACGGAGATTCCCCCGTATTGTTTGAAGGTGGCGTGACGTGACGTAGCGCGACGCAGATGCGAAACAGTCACGCCGCCCCTCTCCCTGGTTCGTTTTTTGTTCGCGACAGAACGACCCGCACGGTCCCCGATCGCCGCCGATCGGGCCAGGTACCGTGTCGAGCGAAGTCGGTTGCTGGTTGATGGTTGACGGTGGTTCGCATCGGGCCGCCCCGGCACCGGACCGGGGGTGCCCGCGTCGGGTCCGCTGACGATGCTCGGGGACGACGGTCGTCCCCGATCGAAGACTTCGATTGCTGAAATTCGGATTTCTTCGTATCACACCGGTCATCGATCGGTGTGATCCCTCCCGCGCACTGATTGAATTTGAGTGACGACGTCACCCGGCTCACTCCCCCAACGGATGCGGGAGGGGGAGGTTATCTCCACGGACGCGGAGGAACTGTCATGGCGATCGGTCGACCGAGACGGAGTTCCCGGAAGGTTCGTGATACTCGATTCTCGAAGGGCCTGGGCCCCTTCCTCGCGCTCCTGATCGTGCCCCCGGCGGTCGAGGCGGGGAACGACGGGTCGGTCCAGCGGCCCGAGCCACCCCACCTGACCCTGGTCGAGCGGTCGATCTCGCTCGTCCGTCCCGAGCAAGGGGAGCAGGGGGATCACCGACGACGCTGGCTCACCTGGCGGATCGACTATCGCCTGCGAAACGCCCAGCCGACCACGCTTCGGCTCGATCCGGAATCCTACTTCTGCACCGTCGAGGGCTGGGCGTCCAACTCCCGGGCCGAGGGGCACGGCCTTCCCCGACGGGCCCGGCACTCGCTCAGCTCGGGCGACGTCCTGCAATCGAGCACCTGCCTGATCGAGCACGACGACCCGACCCTTGCGTGCCACGAACGCGCCACCCTCCAGGTCTGGCCCGAGGCGGTCGGGACGCCCGAGGACCCGGCGCCGGGAGCCCCCATCGAGACCCCCCTGGAGCCGATCCAGTTGGAGCCGGGGGCCGTCCTCGGGGTCCGGCTCCGCCTGGAACACTGCCATCACCTGTATGGCCTGTCCGAACCCTTGCTCGGGAGCCGGGAGGTGAACCTGCGGATGGGCCCGACCGCCTTCCGCGACCGCCTCGACCTCGACCGGCCGATCGCACCCGATCGCGCGATGGACCGTCTCAGCCCGATTCCCGAGGAGCGGCTCGACCCCCGCGTCTACTTCTCCGCGCCGGACAGCCTCTACCTCGACGCCGCGCTGTCCGGCTACCGGTCCTTCCAGTTCCGCGACCTGAAGGTCCCGCGAGACGCCCCCATGCGGCTCAGCTTCCGCTATTTCCGGTCGAGCGACTCGACCGGGAAGGTCCGGATGGAGCTGAAGCAGTACAAGGACGTGCCCAACTCGTATCAGGTGCTCACCCAGGCCAAGCGGGTCGAAGAGCTGCCCGACCTGGGGGAATGGGTCCTGGTCGATCGTCGCTTCCGATCCGATCCGCTCGCCACCACGATGCAACTGCGGTTCCTGATCGATTGCGAGGGGAACGGCCCGGCGGCGGTCTGGATCGACGACGTGGTGCTCGAGCCGATCGGCCCCGGGTCCGACTGATCGCGGCCCTCGGGTGCCGAGGAGTTCAAACAACGACCCGCCGGTCGGAGGGAGGACGCGACGGGCCTCGAAACCCGGGCGGGCATAAGCCGTTTGATCGGCCTGCTCGGAACCCGAAGCCTGTACTCCCTGCTGGGCGAGGCGGGCCGGAGCCATTATAATTCGAGAAACGTCGGGCGCCGGGCCTGAAGCGGGGACCGCCGCGGGTCTCTCGCGTCGATCCCGGGCGATCGCCCCGACCCGGCGTTTCCCCCGCCCTCCCTCCCGTACCTCCCCGCCATGATCGACCGCCTCAGCGTCCTTTGTTTCGCCGGGACCTACGGTCTGGCCCTGGCCGCGGATCTGGCCCGCCTGATCCTCCGGGTCCCGGTGCGCTGGCACGCCGCGGTCGGCCTGGCGGCGCTGGGGTGGGTGGTGCATACGGCCTTCCTCGCCAATCTCGCCTGGCGAGCGGGGCAGGTGCCCATCGGCACGGTCTTCCACTCGCTGCTGGTGCTGGCCTGGATCCTCTCGGGGATCGGCCTGTATCTGACCTTCCGGGCGCCGAAGCCGTCGGCGATCGGGGTGTTCGTGCTCCCTTTGGTGCTGGCCTTGCTGGCGACGGCGGTGGCGATGCCGGCCGAGGCCCGGGCCGACTGGACCCGGCTGGGCGGCTGGGAGACGGTCTGGGGGACGATCCACGGGCTGTTGCTCCTGCTCGGCGCGGTGAGCACCTGCGTGGCCTTCCTGGCGGGCCTGATGTACCTGGCCCAGGCCGACCGCCTGAAGCGGAAGCGGCCGCAGCGGTTCGGGATCGCCCTGCCGAGCCTCGAGCAATCGGAGCGGTGGAACCGGGCGGCCATCACGCTCGCCTTCCCGATGCTCACCGCGGGCCTGGCCATCGGGATCGCGCTCAACGCGGGGTCGAGGCGAGAGGGCCGGGCCGTCCTGGACTGGTCCGACCCGAAGGTCATCAGCGCCGCGGGGCTCTGGGTCGTCTTCGCGGCCCTGCTCCACGTCCGCTATCGGCCCGAGTGGCGGGGGAAGCGCGTGATGTTGCTGACGGTCCTGGCCTTCGCCTTCATGCTGTTCACGCTGCTGGGCGTCGACCTGCTGTTGCCGACGGCCCATGGGGTCGCCCGGGGCGCGGGCGGCGGCCAGGGCCTGGAGGTGTCGCCGTGAAGTTGATGGCTCTGGGGGTGGATCATCACTCGGCGCCCCAGGCAGTGCGCGAGGCCCTGGCGTTCGACGGCCCGAAGCGAGGCGAGGGCTTGCGGGCGATGAAGGCCCGGTTCCCGGACATCGAGTTCGTCGTCCTGTCCACCTGCAACCGGGTCGAGCTGTATGTCGCGGGCGATCCGGAACTGATGCCGCAAGTCGGCGACCTGACCCAGTTTCTGGCCGAGTTCCACGGAATCGCCGTCGATCGATTCGCCACGCATCTGGTCGATTACCACGACGAGGAGGCCATCGAGCACGCCTTCCGGGTGACGAGCAGCATCGAGAGCCTGGTGATCGGCGAGGGGCAGATTCAGGGGCAGGTGAAGGAAGCCTACGAGGCCGCGAAGGAGGCCGGCACGGTCGGCCCGATCCTGCACGAGGTCTTCCAGCAGGCCGCCCGGGTGGGCAAGCGCGTCCGGGAGGCGACCGGCATGGACCGAGGCCGCCTGTCGATCGCCAGCGTGGCCGTCGACGTCGCCCGCCGGGTCTTCGACCATTTCCAGGACAAGACGGTGCTGGTCATCGGCGCCGGCAAGATGGCCGAGCTGACCCTCCGACACCTCGACCCGCTGAAGCCCGGGCGATTGCTCGTCACCAACCGGAGCTTCGACCGGGCCCGGGACACGGCGGCCTCGTGGGGTGGAGAACCCTTGCCGTTCGACGAGCTGTATCAGGCCCTCGTCCAGGCGGATGTCGTGGTCAGCACCACGGCCTCGGCCGAGCCGATCGTCTCGTACGACCTGTATGCCCGGGTCCTGAAGGCACGGAGGTATCGCCTCTCGCTGATCCTCGACATCGCCGTCCCTCGCGATTTCGACCCGAGGATCAACGAGCTGGAGATGGCCAACCTTTACAGCGTGGACGACCTCCAGGCCGAGGCCGACGCCAACCGCAAGGGGCGGCTCCGAGCCGTCGAGACGGCCTCCGCGATCGTCAGCGAGGAGACGGCGGCCTGCGTCGAGGCGATCCGGCACCGGCACCATGCCGGCTCGATCCTCCGGCAACTGGGCGACTATTCCGACGCGGTCCGGGTCCGGGAGCTGGACCGGCTGTTCGCCTCCCGGCCGAACCTGGACGAGAGCGACCGCAAGGCCATCGCCCAGACGCTCCACCGCTTCCAGAACCAACTGCTGCACCACCCGAGGACCGCCCTCCGATCGGCCTCGACCGTGTCCGACGGCTCCGGGCGATCGTTGATCGACGCGGTACGCCACCTGTTCGGTTTGCGCGAGGGCGCCTGAAGCCTCGCGGTGAACGGCCGCCCGCCCGGATCGGACGCCGCGGCCGATCGGGGGGATCGCCGCCGGTGACTTGTCGGGCGGGGCGATCACTCGTAGCATGATCATCGAACGGGGCACGTCCCCGTCCCGCTCAGAATGCCGCCCGACCGGGCGACCGATTGCACCGGTCCGCGGGGCCCCTTGCCCGCGGCCGGGTCCGTCACGCTCCGATTCGGGGGCCTGTCATGGCCGATTCCTCCGTGAAACGACTCCTCCTGATCGTCACCGGCAGCCACCTGAGGGCCGAAGAGGTCGACCGCCCGCTGGCCTACTACCTCCGCAAGGAGATCGAACGCACGCTGGGGACCCTCGAGGATGCGGGGGGGTTCCAGGTCCGGGTCGTCTCCGACCTGCGATGGCTGCACGACGAGGTCTTCCAGGAGATGCCCACGATCTCGCTCGGTGGGCCGGGGGTCAACCTGCTCTCCCACCGATGGCTGGAGGAACTCCCCCTCTCCCTGGCGGTCGAGGACCAGTACTTCATCCAGATGGACCCCGACCTGGGCGAGCTGAAGGTCAGCATCTGGGGCATGGACAACCCGAAGACCCAGATCGCCGTCTCGGCCTTCGTGAGCCGGTTCCTGCCGCGCTTCCTGGAGCGTTGCCTGCTCGAGACGCCCGACCCGATCGACCTCGACGACTTCGAATAAGCCCCGCCCCTCGATTGCCTCGGTCCGTATGCCCCGCCGACGCCCCCGATCCCAACCTCATCCCCGCCGGCCGTCGCGGACTGCCCCTCCCGAGCAGGCGCCGAGGGTACGGGTCCGCCCCTCGGTGGTTGCGATGATCGGACTGGTGGCGATGGGCGTCGGCATCGCCTGGGCCCTCCGGCCGGTCGCGGACGGCCCCGGTGGCCCGGAGTTCGCCCCGACGGGCCGAGATCCGCGGGCAATGGCCGGGGATGAGGCCGCCTGGCTCCGGCGGATCGACCACCTGAGGGTCGAAGACCGTCCGATCGACGCCGTCATGACCGGGTGGGACGCCTATCGCTCCGTCTCGCCCGGAGGGCGCCCGGCGATCCTGAAGGCCATGACGCTCGCCCTGCTGGCGGACGTCCCCGAAGGGCAGGGGGCCGCGTCGTTGCGACGGCGGATCGAGGCCGATCCCGACGACGTTGACGCCCGAGTGGCCCTGCTCCGCCGATCGCTGTCGGCGGCCCCTCCGCCGACCGATCGGCCTCGGATCGGCCGATCCGGCGCCGGGGCGGAGACCGCCCTGGAGGACCTGACGACGCTCCTGGGCCGGTTCCCGGACCACCCCGGCGTCCGAGGGGCCGCGATCGATGCGCTGCTCGACTCGGGCCGGATCGACGAGGCGCGATCCCTCCTGGAGGCCTGGCCCCCTTCGGCGGCCGACGACCCGAGACGGCTGCGGCTGCAGGCCCGCCTCGACCTCGACTTCGAGGGCCGCCCCGATCGCGCGATCGAGGCCATCGCGATCCTGCTCAGGGCGACGCCCCACGACTGGCGCCTCCGATCGAGGCTCTCCCGGGCGTTGGCCATGCAGGGCGAGGCGGAGGAGGCCCGGCGTCAGGCCGCCGTCGTCGATCGGCTTCGGGAGCGTCTCGAGCCCGATCGGCTCGGCCGACGGCTGGCGGACGCCCTGCGTGCGATCGACGACCCGGAGGCGCTCGACGACCTGGCCGATCTCTGCGCATCGGTCGGATTGACCCGTCTGGCCTCGGCCTGGGGTCGAGAGGCGGAGACGCTTCGGGCCGCCCTGGCGTTGCGCGACGAGGCGCCGGGCCGCCCCTGATCGTCGTCGGCGAAGGCCCCGCCGGTGGCTCCACCGGCGGGGCCCTCGGGGATCGATCACTCGCTGATCTGCGTCTCGAGGAAGCGGGCGAGGCGGTGGAAGTCGGAATTCTGCTCGATGAACCGGACGACGGTGATCAGCGTCTTCGGGTCGACGAGCTGATCGAAGTCGACGTAATTCAGGTCGAGCTGGCCGGCCACGGAGATCATCACGCCGTCGCGATGCTCCTCCACCAGGGCGCGATAGGCCCCGACGCCGAGCTGGCTGCCGAGCAACACGTCGAAGGCGTGCGGGGCGGCGCATCGGGATTCGTAGCCGAGCTGCAGGCCGGTCACCTTGCGCGACTTGCCGGTTTCCTGCTTGAACTGCTCGGAGACGAGTCGGGAGAAGGTCCGGCCGAGGTCGACCTGGGCGATCGAGATGTGCCCGTGGTCGTCCCGGGGGATCCCCTGGAGGTACTCCGACGGGAGGAACTCGGCGAGCCCCTCGGCCAGGACGATCACGCCGAATTCCTTGCCCTCGCGCTCGCGGGTCCGCATCGCCGAGACGATGTGGCGGACGACCTCGGGCAGGTTCATGATCTTCCGGGTCCTGGATTCGCCGGTGTTCGGGTCGGTCGTCGTCTCCTGGGACTCGAACCGGCCGGCGACGTCCTCGACGCTGAGCACCAGGCTCGCCTCGCCGGCCATGGCCGCGCCGTAGGCGAGCCAGCCGGCCGACCGGCCCATCGTCTCGGCCAGGTAGTAGGCCCGGGTCGCCTCGGCGTCGGCCAAAAGGTTCCGGATCTCCCCGGCGAGGGTCTCGACGGCGGTGAAGTAGCCGAAGGTGAAGTCGATGCCGAGGTAGTCGTTGTCGATCGTCTTGGGGACGTGGACGACCCGGATGTGCCGCGAGCCCTCGCCCAGGTGCTTCTGGACCAGGCGGAACTTGTTGGCCGACTTCAAGGTGTCGTCGCCGCCGATCGAGACCAGGGCATCGACCCCGAGCGAGGCCAGGGCGGCGTGGGCCGTGCGGAGCGGGGCGTTCTTCTCGGGATTGGCCAGGTCGTCGGGGTGGTTGACGTGCTTGCCGGGGTTCGTCCGGGCCGTGCCGATCATGATGCCCCGGCTGTTCCGGGTGCGTCGGAGCCGCTGGGCGTCGATCGTGATGTAGTCCTTGCCCTCGACCAACGGCCGATCGGGGCCGAACTCGACCAGGTTCGAGTAGCCGTTGAGGATGCCGACGACCGAGATCCCCCGCCTCAGGAACGAGGCGGCCGCCGTCGAGATGACGGCATTGGCCGCCGGGGCGGGCCCGCCGGCGAACAGGATGGCGACTCGACGAATCGGGGACGGATCGCCGCCCCCTTGGTTCTGCGCAGTCATGGGAACTCCAAAGGACATTGCGGAGGATAAATCGAGAATCCAGGGCATCATACCGAAATCCGAAGCTGCTCTGGAACTGCGCAAACCGAGACCGTCCGACGGGGTCGCCCCCGGGGATCGGCCCCGACCGGTTCGGCGGCCTGGATCGGCATCGATCGGCATCGAATGACGCCCGCAGGCAAGCATCAGCGAGGAGCGGTCGCGCGGTGGCCCGTCCACCATTGCCGGACGCCCCGGCCGAGGCGGCGACTCCAGGACGAGGCACGTCTCGGCCGCGGGGCATCGGGCCGGACGGATCGCTCGGGGGGGGGGCTCGCCGGGCCGATCGCCGGGCCTGCCGAGGCCTGGGATGCCAGGCTTTGGAGCTGAGAGCGGGCATCGTGCAGCCGTTGGCGTTCGTCGGCCAGGTGGCGGGTGAGAAGCAGGGTCTGCAGGCGGTACCAGTTCCGCTCGGCCTGGAGCAGGTCGAGGGTCGGGTCGGGATCGCAGGAGTAGCCGAGCACCTCGAAGGCGGGGCGTTGCTGGTCGGCGATCGACCGGGCCAGCTCGCTCGGGATCAGATCGCGCCAGATCCCGGGCCGGCCGAGGCCGAAGTGGAACTGCCAGACCCGGAGGTTGGAGCGTCGGGCATCGATCGTGAAGTAGCCGACCGCCTCCTCCACGGGCCGGACGATCCGAGGGTCGACCTGCAGCGCCAGCCTCGCGAGCGTGGCGATCGGGTCGGCCACCAGGTCCTCGTAGCGCACCTGGACGACCCCCGGACGCCCCCACCAGGCGGGGCTGAACGACAGGACGGCGCCGGGGTGCGAGATGCCGGCGTACTGCCGGAACTCGAGGCTGATCGGCGTCGCCCCCCGGAGGGTCCGGGCCGAGCCGGTCGCGTCGGTCCATTCCGGCGCGGCCTGCGTATGCTGGGCGTAATTCAGGGCGGAGATCATCACGTCGAGCGGGTGCCGCGCGGGCGTCAGGACCCGGAAACCGTGGCGTTCGATCAGCGCATCGAACTCGGGGTCGGGATACTGGTGGATCTGGAGGATGCAGCGCGGGGGGAGCCGATCCCAGTCGAGCTGCCCGGCACGATCGACCGCCAGCTCCGTCAGGCCGAAGAGCGACGCGAAGAGCCCCCGGACCCAGGTGTTCCCGGACCGAGGGGTGCCGATCACCGCCAGTCGCAGCGGCTGGCCGACCATCGCGGATTCGGGGGTCACCACCAGGCGATCCGCCCCTTCGGGGGGTCGCCGCTCGGCCTCGGTCATCGACACTGGTACGGCTCCTGCTCCATCGCCAGATCCTGCCCCTGACCGGGACGTACCACGGATCGCCGTTCCTGGCAAGCCGGGATCGCGACAGGCACGAAACCTGGGGGGCCTGGCGCGTCTGGGGCGTCTTGCCCCGGTCGATCGAGGTCCTTCGGCCATCCCGGAGGGGCGATGCCGGGCGGTCGGTCGCGCCCGGGCCTCCGCGCCCCGCTCCGGATCGCACCAAGCACGGGATGGGTCATGCGCGAATGCTCGATCGGCCTTCGCCCGATGGCCGGGGACACCGGGGCCGTCCGGAGGCCGTCTGCCGAGGCCCGTGCTCCGTCCCGGGGACGCCTCCGGGGGCGACGGGCAGGGCGTTCGATCAAACACAACAAGATATTCTTAAAAAGGAAAAATGCAAGAATTCAACGGCCTCCCCTCGAAATCGGCTCGATTCCCGGGCCTCGACCCGTTACCATGGCGCGGTCAGGGTATCGGACGCGTCCCTGATCTCCGCGGTCGTCCAGGCGTCGGGGTGTTCAACGCCGAGCACCGGTTTCCATCACCTCCAAAACCTCCTTTTTTCATAATTACACACAGATGACGAAACGCCATCGCATCCAGTTTCCCCGTGAGAAGCAAGACCTCGCGCAGAACGAAGCGTTCTTCTACCTGATGACGGGCGATTCGAAACGCAAGATTCGCTTCCACGATTACGACGAAATCTACAAGATTCCCGGCCTCTACGAGCAACTCTTCTACGATCGGCTCAAGTGCATCTCCCACAAGAAGGTGTGCGAGATCCTCAGGGCCGCCGTCGACCAATCGAAGGACAACCTGTCCGAGCTCCGGGTCCTCGACCTGGGGGCCGGCAACGGCATCGTCGGGGAGAACCTGAAGACGATGGGCGTGTCGCGGGTGGTGGGAATCGACATCATCCCCGATGCCGCGGCCGCGACCGAACGCGACCGGCCGGGCGTCTACGACGAGTATTACGTGGCCGACCTGACGGATCTCTCGGACGACGAGACCGAGGAGATCCACTCCTGGTCGCTCGACTGCCTGACCACCGTCGCCGCGCTCGGCTTCGGGGACATCCCGCCCCGGGCGTTCATCTCCGCGGTCAACCTGCTGCAGAAGGAAGCCTGGGTGGCGTTCAACATCAAGGAATCGTTCCTTGACGAGGACGACATGAGCGGCTTCTCCCGGATGATCCGGAAACTGATCTTCTCGAAGTATCTCGACCTGTACCACCTGGAACGCTATCGCCACCGGCTCTCGATCACCGGAGAACCGTTGTACTACTACGCGGTCGCAGGCCGGAAGAATGCCGATATCCCGATCGATTTCATGAAGCAGGACAGCTGAGCCGCCCTGGCCGGTCGGACATCCCGCGTCTCCCCGGGCTACTGATGCGGCGGGGGCGCGGGAGCAATAGACAATGGAGATCGACGGGGATCTCCCACGCTCCCGGGCCATCGAACCCGCCGACGGCTCGGGGGATCGCCGATCACGAGGGCCGACCCGGAGGGCTCCCTCAGCGGCCCGGCGGGCGGATCTCGAGGCCGTAGCGGGGAGCGGCCTCCAGCAGGCGCTCGATCTCCTGCTCCGTCGGAGGGGCCGGCTCGTCCCCGGCGGCGGCGGGCCGGCCGACCTCCAGGAAGAACCGTTCGAGCCCGGCGGGGGTGGTCAGGATCAGCATCCGGGCGGGAGCGTCACCGACGTTCCGGAACCCGTGCAGGCTCCCCCTGGCCAGGGTGATCCAGGAGCCGGGCTCGGGCCGGAAGGCCTGGCCGTCGGCGTGGAATTCGAGCGATCCTTCGAGGATGTAGAACGCCTCGTCCTCGCGATGATGGATGTGGGGCGGGGGGCCCGATTGGGGAGGGACCCAGGCCTCGATCAGCGAGAACGCCCCTCCCGTGTCGACTCCCGAGGCCTTGATCGTGTAGCGATCGCCCACGACCCAGACCGACGGGCCTTCGCCCGCGTTGATTTCGCCGGTTCGCATCGGAATTCGGCCCTCAAGGGCGTCTGATGGGGGAAGCTGGTGCCGTCGGTCGTGTGCCGACGAGGGGGCGCCGAACGCTCGCCGATCGCCCGACCGACGGGACGCGGGGATCATGGGATCGGGCGTCTCGGCGCGTCAAGGGACAACTCCACTCGATTTCAATGGGCGCCGGGGGCACCGGGAGGTTGCGATGGGCGCGGCCCTCGGTGACACTCGGGCGACGATCGACACCGAGCCGACGCGGCCCGGATGCTCCATGCACGCTCCGCCGAAGGCCCCCGGGTGGGGGGCCGAGACTGGTCGAACCGGCTCCGAGGTGTCGTCGCATCGCAAGGCATCACCCAAGGACCCGACACCATGCTTCAACTCTCGATCGGTCTGGCCGGCCTGCTCGCCCTGGCCCCGGCAACCCTCGTCAATGAGCACGCCGAAGGGGCCCCTCAGGCCATCATCGACGGCACCGGCCCCGGCTGGCGGGCGCTCGGCGCGGACGATTTCGTCAACGTCAACACGGACGACGACACCTGGTCGTTCGACGGCACCCTGATCCGCTGCACCGGGCAGCCGGTGGGGGTGACGCGGTCGAAGGAGCCGCTGACGAACTTCGAGCTGGTCGTCCGCTGGCGGCACATGAAGCCCGCCGGGAACTCGGGGGTGTTCGTCTGGGCCCCGCCCGAGGCCCTGGAGGGGATCGAGCGTGGCAGCCTGCCCCGGGGGGGGATCGAGGTGCAGGTGCTCGACCCCGCCTTCGCCACCCAGTACGAGGAGCGGACCGGCCGCAAGGGGGACTGGTTCACCACCCACGGCGACGTCTTCCCGGTCGGCACCTCGACCATGACCCCGTACGAGCCGACCTCTCCCGACGGCTCGCGCGGGTTCCCTCGCGAGGAGCGGACGCTCGCCACGGGCGAGTGGAACCACTACTACATCCGGGCCATCAACGGCGAGGTCCGCCTCTGGGTCAACGGCAAGGAGGTCTCCGGGGGGATGAACAGCCAGCCGGCCACGGGCTACCTCTGCCTCGAATCCGAAGGCTCGCCGATCGAGTTCGAGGGGCTCCGCATCCGAGAGCTCCCCTGACCGAGGCGGATTCGAAACGCCCGACCTCAAGGCCCGATCGGCAGGGCCTGGCAACGGGCCGATCGCGTCGGGCCTCCGGCCGATCACGATCCGAGGGGACGCGTCCCCCGAGCGGATCGGGATCTCCCGGAGGCCTGCCCCCCTGACATTGATGTCGGCAATTCCGTCGGACCCCGCCCGCCGTCATTCGGGAGGCAGGGCGGGGCGGGGCGCAACCCCAATCGAGTTCCAGGGTGCTCGGATGTTTGGATTCGACAACGGGCTGTCAAGGAAAATCGCCGGCGGTCTACCGACCGATTCCCGATCGTGATACGTTATCTGTCCGTGATGGTGTCCGTCTCAGGCCTGGAGCTCGACCCTTGGATGACTCGTGATTGAATCTGACGTGTGGCTTGCTTGCGTCTTGATCCCATCATGGTGGCTTCCTGCCCCCTCCGTTGGACGAACCGAGAGAGAGAGGATCGGTCGATGTTGACCTTTGCGTTGTTGATCGGCGTCGCCGTGCTGGCGCTGGTCTTCACTGTTTTGACCGCGCTGGCCGTCTTGAAGCACAGCCCCGGCAACGAGCGGATGCAGGAGATTTCGGGCTATATCCGCGACGGGGCCAAGGCGTTCCTCCACCGCGAATACAAGTTCCTGGTCCTCTTCGTCGCGGCGATCGCGGTCCTGCTGGGGGTCTTCATCGCCTGGGGGACGGCCCTCTCGTTCGTCGTCGGGGCGGTCATCAGCGGCGTGGCGGGCAACATCGGCATGCAGATCGCCACCCGGGCCGCCGTCCGGACCACGGAAGCCGCCCGGACCAGCCTCAACGACGCCCTCCACGTGGCCTTCCAGAGCGGCAGCGTGATGGGCCTGAGCGTCGTCGGCCTGGGCTTGCTGGGCATCCTGTGCCTCTACCTCGGCTTCGGCGTCGAGGCGAACGGCGACCGGCTGGACTGGCTCCTCGGCTTCAGTTTCGGCGCCTCGGCGGTCGCCCTGTTCGCGAGGGTCGGCGGCGGCATCTTCACGAAGGCGGCCGACGTGGGGGCCGACCTCGTCGGCAAGGTCGAGGCCGGGATTCCCGAGGACGACCCCCGCAACCCGGCGGTGATCGCCGACAACGTCGGCGACAACGTGGGCGACGTGGCGGGCATGGGGGCCGACCTGTTCGAGAGTTACGTCGGCAGCATCATCTCGGCCATGATCCTCGGCGCGATCGCCTACGGGGCCGAAGGGGTGCTGTTCCCGCTGGCCATCGCCGCGGTCGGGATCGTCGCCAGCATCATCGGCACCTTCTTCGTGAAGACGAGGGACGAATCCCACATCAACGCGGCCCTGCACCGGGGGACCATCATCGCCTCGGTCATCGTCGCGATCGGGACCTTCCTGCTCGCGAAGTACGAGCTGGGCGACCTCGATTTGTTCTGGTCGAGCCTGGCCGGCCTGGTGGCGGGCGTCATCATCGGCCTCCTGACCGAGTATTACACGAGCTACCAGTTCGGCCCGACGAAGGCCATCAGCAACGCCTCCTTGACCGGCACGGCGACGAACATCATCGAGGGCCTCGCCGTCGGCATGCGGAGCACGGCCTGGCCGATTCTTGTCCTGTCGGTGGCCATCGGCGTCGCCTACTGGATGGGAGGCTTGTACGGGATTTCGATCGCGGCGGTCGGCATGCTGTCGACGCTCGGCATCTCCCTGGCCGTCGACGCGTATGGCCCCGTGGCCGATAATGCCGGCGGCATCGCCCAGATGGCAGCGCTGGAAGAAAAGGTCCGCCACACGACCGACGCCCTCGACTCGGCCGGCAACACCACCGCGGCCATCGGCAAGGGGTTCGCGATCGGCTCGGCCGCGTTGACCGCGCTGGCCCTGTTCAGCGCCTTCACGACCCAGTCGGGGCTGACCGGCATCAACCTCTCGGAGCCGAGGGTCGTGATCGGCCTCCTGATCGGCGCGATGCTGCCCTTCCTGTTCAGCAGCATGGCGATGACGGCCGTCGGCCGGGCCGCCTTCGCGATGGTCGAGGAGGTGCGCCGCCAGTTCCACGAGATCCCCGGCCTGATGGAAGGGACCGGCGTCGCCGATCACGCCCGATGCGTCGACATCGCGACCAAAGGTGCCCTCCGGGAGATGATCCTGCCGGGCTTGCTCGCGGTGTTCGCCCCGGTGGCGACGGGTTTGGTCCTCGGGGTCGAGGCGCTGGGCGGGATGCTCGCCGGCACGCTCGCCAGCGGGGTGATGCTCGCCCTGATGATGTCGAACTCGGGAGGCGCCTGGGACAACGCCAAGAAGTACATCGAGACGGGCAAGCACGGCGGCAAGGGGAGCAACGCCCACAAGGCCTCGGTCGTCGGCGACACCGTGGGGGATCCGTTCAAGGACACCGCCGGCCCGAGCCTGAACATCCTGATCAAGCTCATGAGCATCGTGGCCCTGGTGTTCGTCCCCGTCTTCGTCGATTTCGGCAGCCTGATCGGCGACAGGCTGGTCGACCCGACCCCGGTGTCGGCCGAATCGACCCCGCCGCTCTTGATGGATGACACCGCCGAGGAGTCGCTCTCGGTCCCGGGCCCCGCGGCACTCGACCTCGAATGAACCTCCCGACGTTGACGGAGACGCCCGGTCGTCCGTCAACGTCGAATCGGCTGTGGTCGATCGGTCAATCGCCGAGCCATCGCGACCGGCGGGCGACCTGCTCGTCGGTCGCGTCGGGGTCGGCCTCGATCCGGAACCGGTCCGGAGGCTCGGCGGCCAGGATCGCGTCGAGCCGCATCAACTGCTCTCGCCGGGCGATGAGGACCGAGACGGTCTCGCCCGGCGGGTACTGCCCCACTCGCTTCTTGAACCCATCAGGGGGCACCCGCAGCTCGCCGATCGCCAGGATCTCGTCACCGACGTTGAACCCGGCATCGAAGCCGGGCGTCTCGCGCTTGACGGCGGAGACGACCAAACGGCCGCCGTCGATCTTGGTGTCCAGGCCGATCCAGCCCTTTTCCGGGTCGGCGGTCGAGCCGTCCTCGGGGGCCTTCGGCCCTTCGATCGGCGCGAAGCGGAGGCCGAGCCAGTCGAGGGCCGGCCCGTAGTCGAGTTCCTCCGTCGATCGCAAGGCCCGTTCGAACCAAGGGGCGAGGTCCACCCCGGCGACCTCGGCCACGACGGCGAGGAATTGCTCCGACGAGAACCCGACATCCCCGGCGTAGCGTTCGAAGGTGAGGCGCATCACGTCGTCGAGGCTCCGGGCGTCGTCGGTCGCGCGGCGGATCTCGGCGTCGAGCAGGAAGGCGACGACGGCCCCCTTCGTGTAGTAGCTGATCGAGGTGTTGGCCGAGTTCTCGTCGCGGCGATAGAGCTTGATCCAGGCGTCGAACGACGACTCTTCGAGCCGGTGGACCAGGCGGCCCGGGTTCTCGTGCAGGCGCTGGATGTCGTTCTTCGGGCGGTCGTCTCCCGACCCCGCGCGGGGCGGATCGCCGGCCAGCAGCTCCTTGACCGAGCACAGCCCGGCCCGTCTCACGAACAGGCGATCGTAGTAGCTGGTAATCCCTTCCGCGACCCAGAGACTCCGCGTATGCACCTCGTTCTCGTAGTCGAAGGGTCCCAGTTCGACCGGCCGCAGCCGCTTGACGTTCCAGGTGTGGAAGTATTCGTGGCTGACGAGGTACAGCCAGTTCAGGTACGACGCCCGGCTCCGGGTCGCCCATCGGCTGCTCATCAGGACGGTCGAGTTCCGGTGCTCCAGGCCGCCGCCCGAGCCGGTCAGGAGGTTGAAGAAGACGTACCGATCGTAGGGCAAGGAACCCCAGAAGTCGCGCTGGGTGCGGACGATCGTCTCGACGTCTCGGGCCGATCGGGGGCCGTCCCAGATGCCCGCCTCCCCTTCGTTGACGAGCAGGTGGGGGATGCCGTCCACCTCGAACTCATAGACGTCGGGATTGCCGGCGTAGATCGGCGAATCGACCAGGATGTCGTAATTCTCGGCCACGTAACGATGAGGGGTGCCGCCGGGGGCATCGGGTAACCCGGTGATCGACCGCGACCAGTCGGGATGCAACTCCAACGAGACTTCGTGCGGCCGAGGGGGGGAATCGGCCGGGGTCAGGAACGTCGGGGCGCCGTTGATCAGGGCGAAGGAGGCGTCGATCCAGTTCGTCTGGACCCCCATCTCCCGGCCATAGACGCGATACGAGACGATCACGCGATCGTGCCCGCTCGACTCGACGCGCCAGCGGTTCTTCCTCACCTTGCGGACCGGGAGCGGCGTCCCCTCGGGGTCCCGGGCGGAGACGGCCTCGACGTGCCGCGAGAACTCCCGGATCAGGTACGATCCGGGGGTCCAGGTGGCCATGAACAGCTCAAGGGCCGGTCGGCCGTCGGTCGGGACCTCGGCCTCGACCTCCACGTAATGCGTCCCGGCCTCGGGGAAGCGGAGCGCGTAGCGGACGGGGGTCGGCGAGTCGTCGGCGGTCGTGGATTTGGGCATGATCACCATCGCGAGACAGACAATCGAGAGGGTTCGCACGGGCTCGGGTTCCTCCGATTCGATCGGCAGGGGTCGAGTTCGCCGGGTCACGTGCCGCGATCGAAGCGACCGCCCCATGATGGCCCGGCCCCGGCCGCGGGGCAATCGGCATCAACCCTCGATCTCGGCCACCTTGGCCGCGACGAGGCGGTCGATCTCGGCCACGGCGGCGTCGGTGGCCTCCTGGACGGCGCGTTCGGAGCCCCGCCCCTTCGCGGCGATCTGCTTGCGGGCGTCCTGCCGGATCATCCGGACCGCCACCTTCGCCTGGTCGCCGAGCGACCGGACGTGCCGGCAGACCTCGCCTTTCTGCTCGCCGCTGATCGGCGGGACGCCCACGCGGACCGTGGCCTTGTCCATCGCATAGGCCGACATCCTGGCCTCGTTCAAGGCCCGGACCACGGCGGGCACCGAGGCCGGGTCGAACGGCCGGACGAGCAGTTGATCCCCTCGCCCCGACACCGACGCCAGGCGGGCAAGCGGGACCGAGTTCCCCTGGACCGAGACGCGGACGCTCCCCACCAGGCCCGAGTCGACCGTGCCGGACCGGATCCCTACCAGTTGCTCGGCCAGGTGCCGGACGGCCCGGGTCATCCGCGGTTTCCAGTCGCTCATCGGCATTCGAATGGGTTGGGCGAGTCGGTACACTGGCCGGAGAAGTTCCGACGCTCCGGCACCATCGTATCCGGATCGCCGTCGGCCGGCACCCTCGCGCCCTCCAACGAGGCGGCGAACCCGGACCGCACCGGACTCGTCTTGAAGATCCAAGAAACCACCTGGAATCGACTCGAATCGACTCGATCGAACGAAAGGAACGACGCCATGTCCATCGTCGCCCAGATGCGTACGCAGTTGAAAGACTCGATGAAGGCCCGAGACGCCGTCCGGACCAACTTCCTCCGCTACTGGATCGCCCAGCTCACCACCGGGACCGGCGAGGAAGTGGCCGACGAGCAGGCGATCAAGAAGATGCGGGCCATGCTCAAGGAAGCCCGGGGAGGCCAGACCTCCTTCAGCCCCGAGGAAGTTTCCCTGCTCGAGGAATGGGTCCCCCCCACGCTCGACCGCTCGCAGATCGCCCAGGAACTCGCCCCCGTCGCCGATCAGATCAAGGGCGCCCCGAAGGACGGCCAGGCGATGGGGATCGCCATGAAGTCGCTCGCCGGGAAGCCGGTCGAGGCCGACGACGTGAAGGCCGTCATCGCCGACCTGCGCGGCTGATGGCGAAACGCTTCGGCTCACCCGGCGTTCACGAGGGCCTCGAACCCCTCGCGCAGCTCGTCCGGATCGGGCCGGGAGACCTGGCAGACCACCTCGCCATCGCGGAGGAAGACGAACGTCGGCCAGAGCTTCACCCGGAACGACCGGCCGAGCGGTCGGCCGGGGCCGTCCTCGACGGGGACGTGGGTGACCTCGGGATGCTCGTCGAGCAGGGCATCGCGCCGAGGCGCGGCCGCCTGGCAGTGGCCGCACCACGAGGCCCCGAATTCGAGGAGCACGAGGCCCTCCATCCGGTCCACCTCGTCTCGGGTCGGTTCGCGGTCGACGGATTGGCTCATGGCTGTCACCTCGCGGCCCCGGGGTCCGGGGCAAAGGGGCTGCATCGGTCCCTGCCGATCAGGGGGACGGTTCCTCTGCGTCGTCGTCCGGTTCGGGAGGCCCGAACGACGCGATCGCCTCGGGGACCGTGCGGAAGAGGTCCCAGTGGGCGTCCATCTGCATCGTTTCGAGCACCTCCCGTGTCGACCGGCCGACGCGGGCGAAGACGACCTCGCCGGATCGCTTGCGGATCTGCCGGGTCAGGGTCATCAGCAATCCCAGGGCCGACGGCCCGATCGGGCCGACGCCGCTCAGCTCGAAGACGAACCGGCGGCGGCCCTCGTCGAGCAGCTCGTCGAGGTCTCGGGCGGCGTCATGGAGGCTCGCGTCGTGAATGACGCCGGCCAGGTTGCCGACGATCGTCACTCCGCGGTCCACTCGGGAGTCGATCGGCATGGGCGTCCCTCTCTTGGTTTCGGCGGCAGGCTCGGCCCATTGAACCCTTCCGGATCGGGTCGCACAATCAATGCCGAAGCCCGATGCCCACCAGGCTCTCGGATCGAAGTCGATCATGCCAGCCGAGCGGGCCGGTGGGCAACTCCTTCGGGAGTGTTGACGCAAGCGATCAAAGGACGCCAACGGATGACTCATGCCGGCAATCAGCACGAGGCTGCGACCGCTCAGGCGGTCGGCCCTCCCATGATCCGGGCCGACAAGGCCGGATGGCCGACCCACGCCGTCCACGCCTTGATTCGCTGGAAACTGCACCGGCACTTCCACGCCATCCACGCCCAGGGCTTGGGGCGACTTCGGGAGGCCCTCGACGACGACCCGACCGGCGTCCTCTTCCTGGCCAATCATTCGAGCTGGTGGGACTTCTTCATGGCCCACTGGATCAACGTGACGGTCCCCGTCGACGGCTTCGGGATGACCGAGCACTCGAACATGGTCAAGTACGGCTTCTTCAGGCGGATCGGCGCCTATTCGGTCGATCGGAACGACCCGGGGTCGGTCCGGGCCTCGCTGGATTACACGGTGGAGCTGCTCCGGCGCCCGAGGGCGGGGGTCTGGCTCTTCCCCCAGGGGACGATCGCCTGCAACGACGTGCGTCCCTTGGAGTTCCAGGGGGGGTTGCGGCTCCTGCTCCGGCGCGCCGGCCGCCTCCGGATCGTGCCGGTCGCCCTGCGGTTCGAATACTGGCAGGACGAGCGCCCGGAGGCGTTCGCGCGGTTCGGGACTCCTGCCCGGGCCGATCGCGCGGAACGGTCGAGCGTTCTGGATCATTGGCAGGGGCGCCTGACCGACGAACTGGATGCCTTGAAAACCGACGTCCTCTCGCAAGACGCCACTCGGTTCGAGCCGATCCTCACGGGCCGGGGGTCGATCAACGACCGCTACGCCCGGTTCCGCTCGCGGTTCGGCGGTCCCCCGGCCGACTACTCGACGGCCCGGAAACCTCAAGGGGGGTCATAACCCCCCGGGTGCCACGGGTGGCAGCGGAGCAGGCGGCCGGTCCCCTTCCAGAGCCCCCGGACCAGGCCGTACTTCCGCAGGGCGCCGACCATGTACCGGCTGCAACTCGGCTCGAACCGGCAGGCGTTGCCGATCAAGGGGGACAGGAGGAGCTGATAGGCCCGGATGAGCAGGCAGAGCCCCTCGACGGCGAGCCGGGCAGGCCATAGCCAGGGTCGAAGGCTCATGACGAGGTCTCGGACGACGGCTGGCGATCGTGACCCCGATCACGAGGGCGGGATCGTCCGCGATCCCTCGCAAGCCGAGCGGCGACCGCCGCGGCCAGTTGGGGCAAGGATCGGTTGGCCTGCTCGAACGTCAGGGCGGGGCCTCGGGGGACGATCACCAGATCGACTCCCTCGGGCAGGACCTCTTTATTCAGGCGAAACGCTTCCCGGATCAATCGCTTGACCCGGTTGCGGTCGGTCGCCTTGCGGACCCGCTTCCGGCCGACGGAGATGCCGAGCCTCGGGTAAGCCAGGCCGTTCTCCGCGCCGTAGACGATCAGGGAATCGTCCGAGGCCGACCGCCGGCGGTCGAAGGCGCGGCGGAACTCGATCGGACTGGAGATGCGTTCGTGAGGACGGAAGGTCGCCGCAGTCATGAGGGGGTCTCGGTCTGATCGCCGTCGCGATCGCGGTCGGGGTTGCCGTGGCGTTGCTCATCAGGGTCGGGCCAGGAAATGCGTCGGGGCTGCCCGAGGTTCTGACGGAGGATTCGACCTCTCCGCGCCAGATGCCAGAGCACCAGGGCGGTGATGGAGGCGATCGCCACCAGGACGACCGCGAGGAACTCGGCATACGCCCGGCCGATCCGACGCCGAGCGGCCGGGTCCTCGGCAATCACGTTTCGGAGGGGTCGCGGCGGCGATGGGTTCGCGACGGGATCGGGCATTCGGGGTCAGTCCTCGTCCACTCCTTCATCGGCAATCGCCTGGTCGATCTGTTCGGCAAGGGCATGCAGTTGCCGGCAAACCCGCTCCAGATGCCCCTGCATCTGGAGAATCGCCTCGATCCCGGCCAGGTTGATCCCCGCGTCTCGATGCAGGCTGACCACGGTCCAGAGGCGTCGGACTTCCGAGGGCGAATACCCTTCAACGTCCCCGGATCGCATGACCTGAACGAGCCCTCTGCGCTCGTAGGCCAGCAAACGCCGGGTGGAAATCGCCAGGTGATGGGCGACCTGGTCGCGGGGGAGGATCGTCGGGTCCATCGGCGCGAATCCCGTCGAGAACGAGCCTGAAGAAGCGGGCTGACCGGGGCCTCGGATTACCAGAGCCCCTGGCGAGGATCAGTCGGATTGCGTGCGGCGAACTGTTCGATCAGGCGGCGGCTTTCCTCATCGATCGACTTCGGGACGACGACCTTGAGCACGGCGAACAGGTCTCCCGCGGGCCGATCGCCCCGGGCCGGGACGCCCTGGCCCTTGAGCCGCAGCTTCTGGCCGGTCGAGCTGCCCGGCGGGATCGTCAGGGTCTTGACCCCCGAGAGGGTCGGGCAATCGACCCGGGCGCCGAGGATCGCCTCGCCGACAGAGATCGGCAAGTCGACCAGGAGGTCTCGACCCTCGCGACGGAACGAGCGGTGCGAGTCGACCTGAACGGTGATGACCAGGGAGCCGGGCGGTCCGCCACCGAGGCCGGGGTTCCCCTTGCCCCGGAGCCGGATCTTGGCGCCGTCCTCGATGCCTGGGGGAATCTTCACGGTCAGGGTTTCGTTCGAGCCGTCGGGGCGGGCGATCACGATCGGCTGCTCGCCGCCGTTGACGGCCGTGAGGAACGGAATCCGCAGGGAGGACTCGACATCGCCCCCCCCCCGATGTCCTGCTCGACCGGCCCGGCGGCCGCCGCGGACCCGGCCCAGGATCTCCTCGAAGATTCCCCCGCCGGCGTCGAACTCTTCGGCCCCTCCGGGGGCGGTCCTGCCCCCCGAGCCGGTGCCGAAGAACTGCGAGAAGTCGATATTCTCGAAGCCCGGCCCTTGTCGAGCCGACCATTCGGCCCCCCCGGCCCGGGGCCCGGCCGCGCCCGCCCCCTCGAAGGCGGCCCGGCCATACAGGTCGTAGAGCTTCCGCTTCTCGGGGTCGCTCAAGACGTCGTAGGCCTCCTGGAGCTCCTTGAAGCGCCTCTCGGCGGCCGGCTTGTCGTCGGGGTTCAGGTCGGGGTGGTGCTTGCGGGCCAGGGAGCGGTAGGCGCGCTTGAGGTCCTCGGCGGAGGCTCCCCGGTCCAGGCCCAGCACCTCGTAGAAGTCGCGTTTGGGCATCGCGATGGCGACCCTTTCCGGACAAGATCGGGGGGACAGGATGACTCGTCTCGTTCGCGGAGACCGCCTCAATCATAAGACGACTTGAGGTCGCGTTTCAAGCGAGGCCGACGATTCGGTCGGCACCCAAGGCTCGCCCCACGATTGACGTTCGACTAGAATGGGGTACCGATTTCCCAGGCTCCGATCGAGAAAATCAGGACGAGCGAATCCCGGACCTCGTGTCTCGCAGCCATGAACCCTCGCCAACTGGTGGTCATCTCCGAACGCCGAGGTTTCTGGGCCGGTCAGCTCCGAGCGCGGCTCCAGGATCGCCCGGTGATCTGGCGAGAGACGCGAGGGACGAACGACCTGCTCGCCGCGGTCGAGGGCTGGCCATGCCCGATCGTCGTGCTCGACCTCGGGACTCAACCTCGCGAAGCCCTGGAGCGGCTGGTTCGCCTGGCCGTGCTCTGCCCTTCCGCCCTGGTGCTCGTGCTCGACCGCCATCGCCACCCCGAGCTTCACGACCTGGCCCGGGAGTTGGGGGCCACTCGGGTCTGGTCTGGCTTCGCTCCTCCGCCGAACGTCGCCGAGGTGATTGACGATTGGCTCATTCTGGCCCGTCACCGAACCGCCCTGGCCGGCCGCGCGGCCCTTCCCCGACCCGAACCCGACCCGGGCGATCCGATGGCGCTGCTCGAACTCTGATTCCAAAAGGTCTTCGACGCGGTGCCGGGCGGGACGCCGTCATCCGACCGACAGAAACCTCCCTCGTCCGTCCTTCGTACCCCCCGCCTGCTGGTTCCCTATTTTTTATTCGCTCCGAGAGGATTCGCCCGATGTCCGCTTCTCACCCTGCCGGCCTGACCGAACAGGACGTCTTGCTCGCCCTGAAAGGAGTCCAGGACCCGGACCTCAAGCGCGATCTGGTCGACCTCGGCATGATCAAGGACATCCGGATCACCGACCAGCTCCTCGAGCTGACGGTCAACCTGACCACCCCGGCTTGCCCCTTGAAGGGGAAGATCGAGGCCGACGTCCGCGAGGCGATCGGCCGGAACCTCGGCAACGCCCGGGAGCTGCGCGTCAACATGTCGGCCGACGTCCGAGGGAAGGGAGTCATCGAGAAGGGGGACATCCCCGGGGTCCGCAACGTCATCGCCGTCGGATCGGGCAAGGGGGGGGTCGGCAAGTCCACGCTGGCCGCGTCGCTCGCCTATGGCCTGCAACACTACGGGTCGAAGGTCGGCCTGATGGACGCCGACGTCTACGGCCCGTCGGTCCCGCACCTGGTGGGTGCCTCGGGCCGGCCGATGGCCAAGGGTGAGCGGATCCAGCCGATCGAGGCCAACGGCCTGAAACTCATGTCGATCGGCTTCCTGGTGAAGCCCGAGCAGGCGGTCATCATGCGAGGCCCGATGCTCCACGGGATCGTCAACCAGTTCCTGCATCAGGTGGACTGGGGCGAACTCGACTACCTGGTCATCGACCTGCCGCCCGGCACCGGAGACGTCCCCCTGACCCTCTCGCAGACCTTGCCGCTGACCGGGGCCGTGGTCGTTTGCACGCCGCAGGAGGTGGCCTTGCTCGATGCCACCCGGGCCGTGGCCATGTTCCGGCAGCTCAAGGTCCCCTTGCTCGGCATGGTCGAGAACATGAGCTTCCTCGACCCCCCGGGGGGAGGCGATCGCATGTACCCGTTCGGCCACGGCGGTGCCCGGCGACGGGCCGAGGAACTGGACGTCCCCTTCCTGGGAGAAGTCCCGCTCGTCTTCGACATCCGGGAG
Organism: Tautonia sp. JC769; assembly: GCF_040717455.1. Lineage (NCBI taxonomy): Bacteria > Pseudomonadati > Planctomycetota > Planctomycetia > Isosphaerales > Isosphaeraceae > Tautonia > Tautonia sp. JC769. The sequence goes on along the minus strand of NZ_JBFEFH010000023.1, from coordinate 59,312 downwards.
AAGGGGGACATCGGCCTCCTGCACGAGACCCTGGCCGAAGGCTCCCCCTCGCGTCCCTACCTGCTCGGCGTGGTCGAGGCGCTTGCCCAGCAAATCAGCATCCGCAACCTCAAGGCCCCCAGGATGCCGACCCTGGAAATCATCAGCTGAGCGTTCCGGGCGACCTTCCTGAGACATCCCGCAAACGCATCGAGGGCCGGAGGGGCCATGTCGACCCTCCGGCCCTCGATGCGTTAGTGCCGCCCTTCAAGCAAAGCCAGCCGACGACTCGATTCAGAAGGCGATCGGCCCGTCCTGCTCGACCGTGTAGGCGAGGCAGGCCCGGATGTCGGCTTCCGTCAGTTCGGGGTAGTTCTTGAGGATGGCGTCCCGGTCCCAGCCGTCGACGATCAGGGAGACCACCTGGCCGGCCGTGATCCAGGTGCCCCGGACCACCGGGGACTCCTCGGAGACGTGGTCGTCGAAGGCCAGGCGGTCAGGCCAGGGCTGCTCGTCGTCGGGGGTCGCGGGGTTCGCCGAGTGTTCGAGGGTGAAGTTCATCGGCAGGTCGTCGTTGCCGGGGAGCGGGGACATCGAGGAGGTCTCGCCGACCCGGCTCGACGACGGGGCCGGATGGCCCCAGCCCTCGGCCCGGGCCGACCGGGCGGTGATCAGGGCGTCGAGGGCGCGGTCGATCGACTGCTCGGCCTGGGCCAGGTCCTCCGCCGCCGCGTCGAGGCCAATGCCCCCGGCCACCAGCGATCGCAATCGGGCGACGGCCAGGACGACCCGGTCCGCCATCAACGACTCGACCAGGCCGCTCGGCGCCAGCTCGGCCCGGAGCGCCTCGGCGACGCCCAAGAAGTCCCGATCGTTGCCACCGAGGACGCCGAGCGGGACCGTGACGCTGCTCATCGCGGGAAACAAGGCGGTGTCCATGCTGATCCTCTTTGATGTGAAATCCAAAGCGTTCGTTTGATTCGAGCTCGAAACCAGGGACGGGAAGCGGGCCGCAAGCGTTTCATTCGAGAACGGAGACATGGCTGGGGGCTCCATCGCAGGGGTCTGTCATCGACCGGTAGCGGTCGGCAATCACCTTCGATTACCGTTTGCGTGTCTTACGGAAACATCATCGTTTTTTTGGGAAGCTCTAGTCACAAAAAGTCTGCGGGCAAGTGCCATAAAATGAGGGGGTTTTCCGCAAACCACTACACCACATTGAGTAAAAATTTTGTCCGGTTCCAGCCATGTTTTGCAACTGAAGGAAAATGGCTTGACTCCGCGCATGCCCAAAGGCCCCGGACGGACTCGGCCGGGGCCTTTGGGCGGGGGATTCGCGGGGGCCTGCGGGGCGGGGATCGGGGTCATCACCCGCGACGGAGGGCCCGCCCGGGGGTCGCGCCGGTCGGCTCGCCGTCGAAGAGGGCGAGCGTGCCGTTGACCAGGACGTGCCGGACCCCTTCGGCCTCGGTCCGGCCGGCCTCGTAGGTCGAGTGGTCGCGGATGGTCGCCGGGTCGAAGATCGCCAGGTCGGCCGCGAAGCCGGGGCGGATCAGGCCGCGATCGGTCAGGCGATAGCGGCGCGCCGCGTGGCTCGCGAGGTGGACGATCGCCGTGCCCCAGTCGTAATCCTTCTTCTCGCGGGTGTGGTAGCCGAGGTAGCGGGCGAAGGCCCCCCAGCCCCTCGGGTGGGGATGGCTGCCCCGGAAGATCCCATCCGAACCGGCCATATGGGCGGGGTGGCGGAGGATCGTCCGGATGTCCTCCTCGGTCCGGTCGCCGGCGCGGGCCCCGAAGATGCCGACGGCCATGCCCGACCGGATCAGGAGGTCGCAGACCATGTCTCCCGGCGAGACCCCGGCCTGCCGGGCGGCCTCGACCAGGTTCATCCCCTCGGTCCACTGGTCGTCGGGGTTGGCGGTCATCGTGATCGTGATCGTGTCCAGCCCGTAGGTCAGGCCGCCGTTGAACCATTCGGCGTGCAGCTTGGCCCGGATCTTCGGGTCGGCCAGGCGCTCGACGGTGGCCTCGATGCCCCCTTCCTGGACCCAGGGGGGCAGGGCGATCATGCCGAGGATCGTGCTTCCCACCAGGTACGGGTAGCTGTCGAAGGTCAGGTCGACCCCCTCGGCCCGGGCCTGGTCGACCAGCCCGAGCAACAGCTCGGCCGGGCCGTTGTAGTGGGAGATGTGCACGGCCGCGCCGGAGCGTTTGCCCACCTCGGCGATCTCGGCCACGCCTTCGGGGGCCCTGGGGCCGTAGCCGCGGATGTGCGAGACGTAGACGCCGTCGAGCGGGGCGATCTCCTCGCAGAGGGCGACGATCTCGCGGACGTCGGCGTATCGGCTGGGGATGTAGTCGAGCCCGCTGGAGACGCCGACGGCGCCGGCCTCCATCCCCTCTCGGACGAGCCGGCGCATGGCCTTCAGCTCGTCGTCGGTGGCGGCCCGGGTGTCGAGGCCCATGACCTCCATTCGGACGTTACCATTGGGGATCAGATAGGCCACGTTCAGGGCCGTCGTCCGGTTGAAGCGGGCCAGGTACTCGGCGACCGTGTTCCAGTCGTAGGTGATCCAGTCGGGGTTGCCGTTGAATCCGGCCGTGTAGCGCCGCATGTAGTCGAGCGTCTTCGGCGAGGCGGGGGCGAAGGCGACGCCGTCCTGGCCGATGATGTAGGTCGTCACGCCTTGCTTCAGGGCCGCCCGGTGGACCGGATCGGCCAGGAGCATCAGGTCGCCGTGGACGTGGGCATCGATGAATCCCGGCACGACGTAGAGGCCGGTCGCGTCGATGACCTGCCCCGCCTCGGCCTGGTCCAGCCGACCCACCTCGGCGATCGAGGTGTCCAGCAGGCCGACATCGGCCCGGAAGGGGGGAGCACCGGTCCCATCGACGACCATACCGCCCCGGATGACCAGATCAAACCGCATGAAAATGGCTCACTTGTTGGCGTTGTCGATATCGTTGGCGTTGGCATTGGCGGGGACGAGTCGGACCCGGCGCAGGTTCATCACCAGCCCGCCGGGGGCCTCGACGGCGCGGACCTCCAGCCGGTTCCGGCCGCCCGGGAGTCGGATCACCCCCTTCATCGGCTGCGGCATGAAGCGGGTCGGGCTGCCGGTCGCGTGGACCGGGGCCTCCCGGACCTGGTCGTTCGAGACCACCCGGACCACCGCCCCCCCTCGGCCCGCGGGGGCGGCATACTCGACGACGACCACGAATGCCCCAGGATGCTCCAGCTCGAAATCCCAGCGGACCAGCTCGGTCGTCGAGGCCCAGTCGACCACAGTCGCCGGCTCTCCCGCCAGTCGCAGCCGGTCGCCGAGCAGGATCGCCCGATCGGCCGGCAGCTCGAGGACGCCGTGCCGGTCGGCCTCGGGGCGGAACGGTTCCCCCTCCTCGTCCGCCCGGGCCACCGGGAGCACGACCAGGACAATCAGGGCCAGGATCGCCGGGCCGCGTCGCGGAGAATCGATCATCGGGAAGAGGCCGTCCGGGGGACAAGAGGGGGCGGGAGGATCGACCAGGCGGCCCGGCGGCGCGTCAGCTGGCCGGGGTGTCGATGGTTCGCCAGAGGTACCACATGGCGACCGATCGGTACGGACGCCACGGTTCGGCCAGTTCGACGCAGGACCGAGGGTCGGGCAGGGTCTCCAGGCCGTAATAGTCCCGGATCCCGACCCGGACGCCGAGATCGCCGACCGAGAGCACGTCGGGCCGGTTCAGGGCGAAGATCAGGAACATCTCGGCCGTCCAGGGTCCGATCCCCCGGATCGCCGTCAGTTGCGCCTTGATCTCGGCGTCGTCGAGGCGGCCGAGCCGGGCCAGCTTCAATTGGCCCGACGCCACCGCCTCGCTCAGGTGGAGCACGTACGAGGCCTTGACCCCCGAGAGGCCGGCGGCCCGGATCCCCTCGGCCCCGAGGGCCAGGAGCGACTCGGCCCGGTGGCGCTTCGCCCCCTGCCCGTGGAGCAAGCGGAGGTTGATCGAGGCCGCGGCCTTCGAGGAGATCTGCTGCCCCACGATCGCCCGGACGAGGATCCCGAAGCGATCCGGCTTCGGCCGGAGCAGGCACGGGCCGGCCCGATCGATCAGGGGGCACCAGCGCGGGTCGATCTCGCGGAGGTGGGCGACCGCGTCGGCCCAGGGATCGACGCGGTCGCGGGCCTTGCGATTGGGGGACGCGGGGGGCAACTCATTGGGCCTCGGCGAGGGCCTGCTCGATGGCATTGACTACCTTCTCCGACTTCGGGTCGTCTCCCGGCTCGAACCGGGCGATCACCTTGCCCTGGCGATCGACGAGGAACTTGGTGAAATTCCACCGAATCGCCCCGCCGTTCTCCGGGTGGGCCTCGGAGTCGGTCAGGAAGGCGAACAAGGGGTGGATGCCCGACCCCTTGACGACGACCTTCGAGAACAAGGGGAAGCTCACCTCGTAATTCGACTTGCAGAAGGCCCGGATCTCGGCATTGGTGCCCGGCTCTTGCTGGCCGAACTCGTTGGCCGGGAAGGCGAGCACCTTGAACCCCTTGTCGCCGTAGGTGCGGTAGAGGCTCTCCAGGCCGTCGTACTGCGGCGTGTATCCGCAATAGCTGGCGGTGTTGACGATCAGGAGGACGTCCCCCTCGTACTGCTTGAGGTCGACCTCGTTGCCTTCGATGTCGTTGACGGTGAAGTCGAGCACGCGGCGCTGGGCCTCCTCTTCGGAACGGGCGGGGCCTGCCATCAGCAGGGCGATCGAGAAGAACGCGAGCAGGGATCGCATCATCGAAACAGTCTCCGGCGAGATCTCAATCCTTTGGGGGGCGAGCGAGGGGGGCACCGCGCCGAAACCCCGACCGAGAAACCTCGATCGAGCCTTCAGACGCTCCTCGAAAGCGGTTGAGATTCATGATGGATTGGCCGGGCCGAGGAATCAAGTGAGATGCGCTTTTGGTTCTCGACCCGGCCGCGGTCCACGGCCGCTTTTCCTCGATCAGTTCGACGGTGGCCTCTCTCGAACGAGCGTGATAGGATGAGCCGCGATCGCCAGATCGATCGATTGATCGTGGAGGACCGTTCTTCCGACGATCAATCCCCACGCTTCGGGTGCGCTCGGACCAACCCGCCATGACCTCGACCTCGCCAGACGAACTCCGAGTGCTCCGCGACGCGACGTGCCCGGCCTGCGGCCTGCTCTGTGACGACATCCGCCTGTCCTGCTCGGGGGATCGGATCATCGCGGCCGACCGGGCGTGCGATCGGGGCCGATCGTGGTTCCTGGGCGACCACCGGGCCTCGGATCTCCCGCCCGCGTCGGTCGATGGAGACGCGGCGCCCGTGGCCTCGGCCCTCGATCGGGCCGCCTCGATCCTCGTCGCCGCCAAAGCGCCGGTGATCGCCGGCCTGACCTCGGCGACGATCGAGTCCCAGTCGCTCGCCGCCTTGCTGGCCGATCGCCTCGGCGCGACGATCAGCCCTGATCATGCCCCCGAGGCCCTCCCTCGCATCCTGGCCATGCAGCGGGCCGGGGCGGTCCTGGCCTCGTTCGGCGAGGTGATCCATCGGGCCAGGGTGATCCTGCTCTGGGGGGTCGACCCGGACCGCTCCCACCCCCGGTTCCGGGAACGATTGATCGACCGCCCCGGGCGATTCGTCCCCGAGGGCAGGGCGGGCCGCACCGTCCTGGTCGTCGATCAGGGGGCTTCGGCCTGCCGGGGCTGGGCCGACGGCGCGATCGCCGTCTCCGAGGGTCGCCACACCGAGGCGATCCAGGCCCTCCGCGCCGCGGTCCGGGGAGTCGCCGCCGATCCGCTTCGCCTGGAACGTCAGTCCGGGACGCCGAGGGATCTCTGGCACTCCTGGGCCGACCTCCTGAAGGCCGCCCCCTACGGCGCCATCGTCTTCGGCACCGAGCTGGCCCGCGAGGGGGCCGCGGCGATGGAAACCCTGATGCGACTGCTCGACGACCTGAACACGATCACCCGATGCGTGGGCGTCCCCCTGGCCGGCCCCGGCAACCCCTCCGGGGCCGAGGCCGTCCTGACCGGGAGGCTGGGCGCCCCGGTCTCGGTGGACCTGGCCGGCGGCACGGCCCGCTATCGCCCGAGCGACGCCGAACCCTGGACCCGAGTGCGATCCGGCGAGGCGGACGCCGTCCTCGTGGTCGGGGATCTGCCCGACGACCTCGCCGCGGACCGTCCGGAATCGGTGCCGTTGATCGTCGTCGGGCCGAGGGCAACCGCCCGCGCCGCCCCCGGTGTCGTGGCCATCGCCACCGCCACGCCGGGGATCGACCACGGCGGCACCTTCAGCCGATCCGACGAGGTCTCCCTCCCCCTGCGCCCGGCGATCGCCCCCGATCGCCCGCCGGCCCGCGAGGTGCTGGCAAGCCTGCTCGACCGCTGCGAGACGCTCCGGGCCGAGCGGTCACTCCCCTCTCTCCCGCCCTCGGCCGGAGCGCACGATGCAGGTTAACGGCGTCCCCATCGTTGAGACCTTCGCCGAAGCCTTCCCGATGGTCGGCACCCGCCTGATCGTCACCGCCGACACCGCGCACTGGGCCGAGGTCGCGGCTCGGGAGATGAGCGGCTATGCCTCCAGCGTGATCTCGTGCGACGCCGAAGCGGGCATCGAACGCCCGTTGCCGCCCGACGAAACCCCCGACGGCCGGCCCGGCGTGGCGGTCCTGGCGTTCGCCTTCAGCAGAGATCACCTGGAAAAGGCGCTGGTGAAACGGGTGGGCCAGTGTGTCATGACCTGCCCGACCACCGCCTGTTACAACGGATTGCCCATCGCGCCGGGGGACAAAACGCTGACCATCGGCGGCAAGCTCCGCTACTTCGGCGATGGCTGGCAAATCAGCAAAAAGCTCGGCGATCGCCGCTTCTGGCGCATCCCGGTGATGGATGGCGAGTTCACCTGCGAGGACCGGTTCGGCTCGGTCAAGGGGGTGGCCGGGGGGAACCTGATTTTCCTGGGCACCGATCCCCGATCGACCCTGGAAGCCACCGAAACCGCGGTCAACGCCATGCGAGCCATCCCCGGCGTCGTCCTCCCGTTCCCAGGCGGGATCGCCCGATCCGGCTCCAAGGTCGGCAGCAAGTACAAGGCCCTGCTCGCCAGCACGAACACCGCCTACGCCCCCATGCTGCGCGGCCTGGTCCCGACCGACTTGCCGGCCGAGGTCCGATGCGTGTATGAGATCGTGATCGACGGTTTAACGCTCCACGACGTCGAGTCGGCCACGGTGGCCGGCATCCTGGCCGGGTCGGGCCACGACCTCGTCGCCATCACGGCCGGGAACTACGGGGGAAAGCTCGGCCCGTTCCATCTCCACTTGCACGAACTTTTGAAGCGGTCCTCGGACTGAGGACGGTCGGGCCGGGACGTCCCCGTCAGACACCTCCTGAATTCCGCACCGATTGCTCCTTGATGCTCCTGGCGCAGAATTCGCGGTCCTTCCAGAGCACCCGCCCCCGGACATAGTGCCAGACGCTCGCGGTCGTGATGGCGATGTAGGCCGAAATCCCGGCCGGCAGGGCGAAGGCGAACGCCCTCGGCAGGTCGAGGAAGACCACCACCGGCATGGCCGCCGCCGCCTGGCCGAGCACCCCGACGACCCCGACCACCGACCAGGCCACGGCCATCGGCGCCAGGCCCTCGGCGCCCCACGCGCCGAGCATCCCCAAAACCAGGGCCGCCCAGGGCGTCCAGGCCATCAGCAGGCCCAGGACGGCCCCGGTGGCGTACTTGTGGAACGTGTAATCCATCCCCGCATAGGCATTCTTGCGCAATCCGCGCCAGATGTCGGCGAAGGAGCCGTACATGTGGGTTTGAGAAAGCTCGGGGGCGGCGTCGACCTGGAGCCGCCCCCCCCGCCCCTTGACCCGGGCGGCGAACTGGATGTCCTCCACGATCTCGCTGCGCACGCATTCGATACCGCCGACGCGATCATACGTGGACCGTCGGATCAGGACGAACGCCCCGTGCGCCAGCGCCTCGGCCCGGGCCGGGTCATTCACCCGCCGGAGGGGATAGAGCAGGGAGAGGATCTGGATGAGTGCCAGGGCGATCGATCCTTGCCAGAAGGTCTCGCAGCGCGGCCGGCCGAGGAAGGAAACGAAATCCGCCCCGGTGCGCTCGGCCCGATCGACCGCCGAGGCCAGGGCACGGGGGTGGAGCCAGAGGTCGGCATCGACCATCCAGATCCACTCCGATTCCGTCACCTCGACCCCCTGGTGCAGGGCCCACGTCTTGCCGACCCAGCCGTCCGGACGCGGTGCCCCGGGCAAGAGCCGCACCGGGTGCCGATCGAGGCCGTTGCCGGCGACTGCCTGCCGGACCAGCGCGGCGGTCCCATCGACCGACTGGTCATCCACCACGTGGATCGAGAGGTGGGGATATTGCTGCGACAAGAGGCAATCGAGCGTCTGGGCGATGTGGTCCGCCTCGTTGCGGGCGGGCACGACCGCGGACACGGTCGGCGCCTCCGGTCCCCAGCACCGATCGGTCGGCCGAAGCCACCGAGACGACCGGGAGCGTTTCACGCAGACCACCGCCAGCGCGACCCAGCCGAGGGCGACCACCAGGGCCGGGATCAATCCAAGAATCATCACGCGATCTCCCGTCACCGTGTCTCGGGTCGCGTGGTCGCGGGCCGGTGTCGGCCCCGAACCCCCAGGTCCTTCGCGATCCGGCCGGCGGCGATCTTGCCGCTCTGCACCGCCATCGGCAGGCCCGCCCCCGGTTGGACCCCCCCACCGACGAAGTACAATCCCGGAACATCGGCCCGGTAATTCAAGGGGCGGAAGCCCCCGCCCAGGATGTTATGCTTGCTGCTCAATCCGTAAATCGCCCCGCGGAAGGCGTGGAATTTCCGGGAGAATTCGGCGGGCCCCGTCACCTTGCGCGAGACGGTCGCGTCGGCCAGGCCGTGCATCCCGGCCCGTTCCAGGCGATCGATGAGGCGGTCGGCGTACCGCTGCTCGAAGTCCGGGTCGCTCGCACTCTCGTCGGGCATCGCCGGGGCGCCGATGACGACGAACGGGTTGCTCCCGCCTTCGGGAGCGTCGCCCGGATCGGTCGCGCTCGTCACGTTGACATACAAGGGGGGGTCGCTCGGGAACTCGCCGCGGTCGTAGACCTCGTCGTAGACCCGGCCCGAGCCCTCGGTCAAGACGAGCAGGTGATGGGCCGACAGGTCCCAGGTCCGGTTGCAGCCCAGTTGCACCGTGAAGAAGGAGCCGGAGGGTTCCACCTTCCCCTGCCGAATCGTGTCGACCTCGGGGCTGAAGCCGCGGCCGCCGCGCAAGAGTCGGTGCGTGTGCACGTAATCGCTATTCGAGACGACGACGTTGCACGGCACCGGCCCGTGCGACGTCGCGACGCCCCGCACCCGCCCCGAGGCGTCCAGCTCGATGGCCTCGGCCTCGACCCCGGTGTGGATCTCGACCCCCAGGTCGCGGCAGGCCGCGGCGATCGCCCGGGGGATGGCGGCGATGCCCCCCGAGGCGGGATACCAGACCCCCTCCCGGATGATCGTCCAGGGGATCACCAGCAGCGAGGCCGGCGCCGTGATCGGGTTGAAGCCCGAGTAGGTCGGGAACCCGTACAGCAGTTCCCGGATCGGGCCGGATCGGAACGTGCGGTCGACCTCGGCCGCGTACTGCTGGAACGGGGAGATGATCATCGCCGAACTCATCAACGGAGAGGTCAGCACCTGCGGCCAGCTCTCCAGAAGCCGATCGCAGTAGGCGTGGCCGATCTTCGCCGCGAAGCGGTCGAGCCGGTCGAGGAACGGCCCGAGCGCGTCGGCGTCCACCGGGTCGATCGAGGCGAAGGCATCGCGGAGGCCGGGTTCGTCGGCGGGCAGGTCCAGTCGCCGGCCGTCGGGGAAGACCACCCGGAAGGCCGGGTCGAGCCGGGTCATCGGCAGGTAGCGATCCGGGTCGAGCCCCGCCTGCGCGAACAGCTCGCGATAGACCCAGGGCATGACGACGATACTCGGCCCCTCGTCCCATCGGAATCCGGCCTCGCGACGCTCGCTGGCCTTCCCGCCCAGGTCCGCGTGCCGTTCCAGCAGCGTCACGCGCAATCCCCGCCTCGCCAGCTCGAGCGCCGAGGAGAGCCCGCCCACGCCCCCCCCAATCACCACCACATGCGATCCTGCCATGCCGCGTTCTCGATCGAAAATGAAGATTCCGGGCGAGACCGCCGAGGGGCCGACCGTCGGCCGCACCACCATTCCTCCGATCCCGGAGCCAACAGTATAGGCGCGGCGGCCACGCCGATCCAAAGGAACGAGACCGGCGCACGATCACGCTCGATTCGAACCACTCATCGCGGCGGTCGGCCCATGACCCCGGAAATTTGATCGCGAATTGTATTGCACACCCGTCACGGATGCTTCAAGATATTCATGCTGTTCCCGTCTCCCTGCGCGTCGCTCCAATCTCCCTGGCCCGGGTCCTCGACTTCCGATCGAGATTCCCGTCACCGCCCCGGGCCATTCGCGAAGGAGGGTCAATCATGCACATTCGAAGTGTCCTGTCGGGAACGTCTCGGTCCATCATCACCATCGGCACCGACGCGACCGTCTCCGAGGCGGTCGACGTCCTGGTCCGTGAGAATATCGGCTCGCTCCCCGTGGTCGACGAGGCCGGCGCGATGGTCGGCATCTTCACCGAGCGGGACATCCTCCGCGGCATTCACAACCAGGGCAAGGAATTCTGCCACGAGCCGATCCGCTCGGTCATGACCGAGCCGGTCGTCTCCTGCTCGGTCTCCGAATCGGTGCACGACGCCATGGGCCGCATGAGCGAACACAGCATCGGCCAGCTCCCGGTCCTCGACGAGAACGGGAGCCTCGTCGCCCTCGTCTCGGTCGGCGACCTGATCCGGTTCCTCCATGAATCGGCCGAGGAGGAGCGGAAGAACCTGATGAATTACGTCTACGGCCCCGCCTGACGAGTCGCCCGGGCTCCCATCGTCGTGGCGGCTCAGTTCGCCCCATCCCCCGTCTCGTCTCCTGCCGCCCCGTCTCCCCCGGGCGGCTCCTCGTCTCGGGATGGGCGAGGTTCGTCGTCCGATTCACGAGACGGCGTCCGGTTCACGAGACGGCCGCGAGTGCCTGCTCCAGGTCGGCCGAGAGGTCGGCCGGGTCTTCCAGGCCGATCGAGAGCCGGATCAGGCCGGGCGTGATCCCGTGCCGAGCCAGCAACTCGGGCTCCTGCCCGCGATGGCTCGTCGTCGCGGGATGGCTCAGGGTCGTGGCCACGTCTCCCAGGCTCGGCGCGAAGGGAATCTGGCCCAGGTGCCGGATGAAGGCGTCGGCCCGTCCCCGGTCCCCCAGGTCGAGGGTGACGATCGCGCCGAACCCGCCCTGCAGCAGCGATCGGGCCCGGTCGTGATCCGGGTGGTCGGGCAACCCCGGATAATGGACCGCCCGGACGGCCGGCGATCGGCCCAGCCGCTCGGCCAGTTCCATCGCCGTCGCGCAACACCGTGCCGACCGAAGGGGCAAGGTCGCGAGCCCTCGGCAGGCCAGCCAGCTCTCGAACGGGTTCCCGGAGAGGCCGAACGTCGACCCGAGCCGCCGCACCCGGTCCATCGCCTCCGCCGGGCCGGCGACCAGCCCCAGCGTCAGGTCGCTGTGGCCGCCGATCAGCTTCGTCCCCGAGTGCACGACGTACGAGGCCCCCAGCTCCAGCGGGCGGCAGAGCAGGGGGGCGAACGTATGATCGACCACCAGCTTCGCGCCGGCCCGGTTCGCCATCTCGGCCAGGCTCGGGAGATCCGGGACGCGGAGCAGCGGGTTCGAGAGGGTCTCGACCATCACCAGTCGGGTCCGGTCGCGCAGCACGGAGGCGAGCGTCTCGGGCCGGGTCGCGTCGAAGCCGCTCGCCTCGATCCCGAAGCGGCGCAGCTCGCGATCGATCAGCGAGATCGTCTTGCCGTAAAGCTGTTCGGCGAAGGCGATGTGATCGCCCGACCCCAGCTCCGCGAGCAGGACCGCGGCCGTGGCCGCCATCCCCGAGGCATACACGGCCGCCGATTCCGCCCCTTCCAGCGCGGCGACCCGGTCGGCCAGGGCCGCGGCATTCGGGTGCCCGTCCCTCGCATAGACGAATCCGTCTGCCTGCCCCGCGTAGACGGCATCGACGTGGTCGAGCCCCTCGAACCGATACACGACGCTCAACTGGGGAGCGGGCACCAGGGGGGGCGACGACGACCGGGGCAGCGGGGTCGATCGGGCACAGATCGTCTCCGGGGCGGCCCGGGGGGGAGAGAGGCGCGAGGGGTCGGAAGGGTCCATCGGCTCGATTCGGTTCGAGGGGCTCAATCCAGGGGTCCGGACGCAATACTGACGCAATCTGGGACGGCGACCGGCCGAGCCCGGTCAAGGCCGGGACGGCTCGATGCAGGCCCGATCGCTCACTTCGCCCCGATCGGGCCGTACTCCTTGCGGTGCAGCCGCCCGGCGACGCCGAGCCGCACGATGGCCTCACCCAGGTGTCGCAGGGCGAGGCGATCATTGCCGGCGGATCGGGCCGCCTTGGCCTCCTGGCGGCTGCTGGCCAGCTCGGCCCAGTCGACCGGCCAGGCGTGTTCGACGGCGAGCGAATGGACGCGCCGGATGTCGTCGCCCAGGCGATCGAACAGGGCGGCGTCGAGCGGGCAGGGGGCCGTGACGTAGATGTTCTCGTCCACCGGGTCCTCGGCCGGCTTGCGCTGGAAGGCGTTCCTCAGGCCGGCCAGCGAGAAGCCCTTCCCCTTCTTCTCCCCCTCGGCCGCCCCGGCGTCGGGCGAGACCGACCGCGAAGGGTCATCGGGGTCGTCCCAGGCCCCGGTGCGCACGACCATCACGGTGATGTTGTCGTGCCCCCCCCGCAGGTTCGCGAGGTGGAGCAGGTACCTGCAAGCCACCTCGGGGTGGAAGGACGAGGTGAAGGCCCCGAGCTCCGGGTCCTCGACGGGGCCGGAGAGCCCGTCCGAGCAGAGCAGGAAGACGTCGCCCGATTCGACCGGATACGGCCCCTCGATGTCGACCTCGATGTTCGGGTCGGGGCCGAGGCTCCGGGTGATGACGTTCTTCGGCACCGACTTCATCGCCTCCTCGCGAGACAGGTGCCCCCGCTCGATCAGCTCCCAGATCAGGCTGTGGTCGAAGGTCAATTGCTCGATCGAGCCGTTGCGGACGCGGTAGACCCGGGAGTCTCCCACGTGGGCGATCAATGCCCCGGCCGGCAGCAGGACGAGGGTCGAGGCGGTGGTGCCCATCCCCTCGAAATCCTTGTTGGCCGAGGCCTTGGTATGGATGATCTTGGCGACCTCGCGATAGGCCCGGGTCAGCCCTTCGGCCGGGCTGTCGATCTTCAGCTTCGCGAAGTTGTGGGGGATGTTGTCGCAGGCGAGCTTGCTGGCCAGCTCCCCGGCGGCGTGGGCCCCCATGCCATCGGCGACCATGAACACATGACCGCGTTTCTTCCAGGTCTCGACCGTCTTGGCGCGGACGATCGCATGGCTGTCCTGGTTATTCGACCGACGCATCCCGGTGTCGGTCGCCGCGGCGTCGATAATGATCTCTTGCCAGTTCACGACCGGCTCCCGCTGATTCGTCGATCGCACTCTGCTGGTCGGCCGCAGCGCCTCGATCGAGGGGGCGTTCTCCTCAACGACACAATCAACTCGGACGCGACGACCATCCCACCCCGAGGCCCGGCCCGGGTCGATCCATGATCGCCCGCGAGCATTGAGCCGATCTTACCGACCGATCCCACGGCCCAACAGACCCCAGCCGACCGGAATCGGACCAAGCTCCACCCGATCTCGAGAGGATTGCGTCTTCTTCAAGGGTAACGCGTCTCATGGTAGGCACGGAAGAGTACTTCGACTAAGGTGAGATTGTGACCGACCCGGGACCCGGGATGTCCCTCCCCGTCCCGATCCCCCTCGCAACGGCCCGAGCCCCACCCGACCGAGACCCGATCCGGCATGACTCCCTTCTCCCGGCCTCCGGAGATCGCCTTCCGGAAGCACACCCTGTCCAACGGCCTCGACGTCATCGTCCGACGCGACCCCCGCCTGCCGCTCGTGGCCGTAAACCTCTGGTATCACGTCGGTTCGAAGAACGAGCGGCACGGCCAGCGCGGCTTCGCCCACCTGTTCGAGCACCTGATGTTCGAAGGGTCGCAGCACTTCCCCGGCGATTTCTTCAAGCCGCTCCAGCCGAAAGGGGCCTACGTCAACGGCTCGACCTCCCCCGACCGGACCAATTACATCATCGACCTGCCGACCGCCCACCTGGAGCTGGCCCTGGCGATGGAGTCGGACCGCATGGGCCACCTGCTGCCGGCCCTCAGCGGGGAGAAGCTGGACATCCAGAAGGGGGTCGTCCAGAACGAATACCGACAGAACTACGCGAACCGCCCCTACGGCAGCGTCCCCCGAGTCCTGCCCGAAGCCCTCTATCCCCCCGACCACCCGTACCACTGGCCGACCATCGGCGCCATGGAGGACGTCGCCTCGGCCTCCCTGGCCCAGGTCGAATCCTTCTTCCGCCGCTTCTACGTGCCGAGCAACGCCAGCCTCTGCCTGGTGGGCGACCTCGACGAGGACGCGGCCTATTCCCTCGCCGAACGCTACTTCGACCCGATCCCGGGGGGCGTCCCGGCGATGGTCCCCCCGGTCCCGGAAGTCACCCCGCCCCCCGGCGATCCGATCTTGCTGCGCGATCGGGTCGAGCTGAACCGACTCTACCTGACCTGGCACACCGTCCGGCAGTTCCACCCCGACGACACCCCCCTGGGCCTCGCCGCCGACCTCCTGGCCCGGGGGCGGTCGAGCCTCCTCTATCGCCGACTGGTCCTGGAAACCCAGCTCGCCCAGAACGTCTCGGCCTATCAGTCGGGTCGGGAGCTGGCCGGCACCTTCGGCATCATGGTCACGCTCCGGCCCGGTCGGTCGTGGGAGGCCGCCCGCGACCTGATCGACGAGGAGTTATCGGCCCTCGCCCTGCGGGTCGATCCCGACGACCTGACTCGGGTCCGGACTGGCCGGCTCGGCTCCCTCGTCTACGCCCTGGAGTCGATCGGCGGCTTCGGCGGCGTGGCTGATCGGCTCAACGCCTACAACACCTACCTCGGCGACCCGGGCCGGATCACGTCCGACTTCGACCGCTTCGCCCGGGTCACCCCCGATCAGGTGGCCGAGGTCGTCCGGCGATTCCTCCGCGGCGGGGGCGATTCGAAGCCTCCCCGGGTCGAACTGGTCGTCCTCGGCCGCTCCCAACCGGCCGTTGCCGAGCCGATCAGACGCGATCAGGCGCCGACCGCCGCCACTCCCGTCCCGTTTCGTCCTCCGGTCCCCGAGCGTCTGACCCTCGCGTGCGGGGCCGAGCTCTGGGCGATCCCGAGGCGCGACCTGCCGGTCGTCACCGCCAGCCTCGCGATCCCCGGGGGGGCGGGGGTCGTCCCCCCCGACCGGGCCGGCCTGGCCAGCCTGACCGCGGCGATGCTCGACGAGGGGACGGCCTCGCGGTCGGCCCTCGACCTGGCCCGAGCGGCCGAATCGATCGCGACCAGCATCTGGGCGACGGCCGGCTGGGACGGTTCCTACGTCGGCCTGAGATCCTTGACCGCCAACCTCGACGCCAGCCTCGACCTGGCGATCGACATCCTCCGCAACCCGACCTTCCCGGAACCCGAGTGGGACCGCATCCGGCACCAGTCGCTCGCCGCGCTCCGGGCCCGCCGCGACCGGGCCGAGACGGTCGCGGCCCTCACGCTGCTCCGCGCCCTGTTCGGGGCCGATCACCCCTATCGGGTCCCGGCCGACGGGACGGCCGAGACCGTCGATCGGCTCGACCGGGGGCAACTGCATCAGTTCCACGCCGAGCGATATCGGCCGGCCGGGTCGGCCTGGATCGTCGCCGGAGACATCGACCCCGAGGCGATCGCCCGGCAGCTCGACTATCGCCTCGGCGACTGGTCCGGGACGGCCCCCGAGCCGATCCCCCCCATCGCCCCGGCCCCGGCCGCCCGCCGCCGGATCATCCTGGTCGACCGGCCCGACGCCCCGCAGGCGAGCGTCCGGGTCGGGCAGATCGGCCTGCATCGCCGCGAGGACGATTACCTCGACACGATCGTCCTGAACCAGATCCTCGGCGGCCAGTTCTCGTCCCGGCTCAACGAGTCGCTCCGCGAGAAGCGGGGCATCACCTACGGCGTCCGGAGCGCCTTCGACGCCCGCCGGGGGGCCGGGCCGTTCACCGTCTCGGCCGCCGTGCAGAGCGACCGCGCCGCCGAGGCGGTCGGGGAAATCGCCCGGGAGATCGAGCTCCTGCTCGGCGATCGGCCCCCGTCGGACCGGGAGCTCGACGACGCCCGGCGAAGCCTGCTCGAAGGGCACGCCCGGCACTTCGAGACCCCCTCGGACCTCGTCTCGCGCTTCGCGAGCCTGTTCCTGCACGGCTTCCCGGCCGACCACCACGCCACGTTCGCGGGGCGACTGGCCGCCGTCAGCCTCGACTCGATGGCCCGGGCCGCCGCGCGTCGGCTGCACCCGGAGGGCTTGGTGGCGGTCGTGGTGGCCGATGCCGACGACGTCCTCGGGCCGCTCGAGGCCCTCGGCTGGGGCCCCGTCGATCGGGTCGAGGCGCCTTGAATAAATCGCGATCGGCGTCGTCGTTCCTCTTGGAACCTCGGGCGTCCGGCGAGCCCGGCCGGCCGACCCGTCGGGTTCGCTGGCCCGGCGCGCTACAATTCGTGACGAGCCCTTGATTGAGGACGGCCGGATCCGAGAGAGGCCCAGCGGAGCGAGCGATGCCGACCCGAGCCAAGCGGTTTCGAATCCTCCGCCGATCTCGGGTCGCCTTGCGTCGGGCCCTCCTCCGCCTCGACCGGAACCCGCCGGCCTGGACCGACGACCTCACCCCCTGGTCGGCCAGCCTCCTGACCCACCTGGTCCTGGTCATCCTCATCGCCATCCTCGCGTTCTGGGGGCCGATCACCGACCCGGGCGGCGGCGGGCCCGGCTTCGAGGCCAGCATGGCCGACCAGCTCACCGACGACCTGACCACCCTCGACAGGCTCGACCGGTCGGGCGACCCCTTCACCCGGCTCGACGACCCGACCCCTTCCTTGCCGATCGACCCGACGGCGATCGACCCCGATCTCGTCAACGTGCCCGAGCTGGCCACCCGGTTCGGGCCGTCGTTGCAATCGAGCCCGCTGGACCTGGTCGTCGAACGCCCCGATCGCCTGAAGCTGGGCGAGGCTCCGCTGGCGACCCAGCTCGGCAGCCAGGCGCAGATTGCCCCCTTTTCGGGCCGGAGCGCCGCCATGAAGGCCGCCTTGCTCCGCCGAGAAGGGGGGACCGCGGAATCGGAGGAGGCCGTCGAACGCGGCTTGCAATGGCTCCTTCGGCATCAAGGGCCGGCGGGCAACTGGTCCCTGAACTGTGCCCCGCATTGCACCGAAGGCCCGTGCCCCGGCAACGATCAGATGATCTCCGACACGGCCGCGACCGGCCTGGCCCTGCTCCCGATGCTCGGCGCCGGGCATTCGCACGTCGAGCCGGGGCGCTATCAGACCAGCATCGACCGCGGCCTGACCTGGCTCAAGGGCGCTCAGCAGGCCAATGGAGAACTGTACCTCGGCGGCGAAGGGAACACCCGGATGTACAGCCACGCCATCGCCACGATGGCCCTGTGCGAGGCGTATGGTGTCTCCCGAGACCTCGAGCTGCTCGAACCCGCTCAGCGGGCGATCCGCTTCATCATCATGGCCCAGAACCAGCAGGACGGCGGCTGGCGCTATCAGCCGGGAGACGCCGGGGATACGTCCGTCTTCGGCTGGCAGATGCTCGCCCTGCGCAGCGCCTCGCTGGCGGGGATCAAACTCCCCGATCACGTGGTCGTCGGCTGCCGACGCTACCTCGACGGCGCCGCGTCCGACCCGACCGGGGCGACCTACGGCTACATGCCCGGCCGCAAGCCCAGCCCGGTGATGACCGCCGAGGCCTTGCTCTGCCGCCAGTACCTCGGCTGGAAACGCTCGACCCCCGCCCTGCGGACCGGGGCGGCCCAGGTCTTCCAGGACCTGATGACCTCCGGCGACCGCAACATCTACTACTGGTACTACGCCACCCAGTTGCTCCACAACCTGGGGGGCACGCCCTGGGAACGCTGGAACACCCGGATCCGAGAGGGCCTGATCGCCAACCAGACCAAGGGGGACGGCTGCGACCGCGGGAGCTGGGACCCGAACAGCCCCCAGCCCGACCGCTGGGGCCGCAACGCCGGACGCCATTACACCACCTGCTTGTCCATCCTCACCCTCGAAGTCTATTATCGTTACCTTCCGCTCTATCAGGAACGCGACCTCCGCCCGATGAGCCCTCCCCCTCCACTCCCCTCCGACGACGCGGCCGACTGATGACCACGGAACGCTCCGGTCCCGTCCGAGGAGGGCGGGCCTTGCTCGCGACGGTGTTAGCGGCCGTGGTCCTGGGACTGGGGGCCTGGTGGTCGATCCCGGGGCCTGACCCGGCCGCCGACGCCCCTCCCGACCCCGATTCGCTGGCGATCGCCCGGTCGCAACTCGAACAGGGGGCGGCCGAGCTGGCCTGGGAAACCCTCGCCGCCAGGCTCCGGCCCGATGCCGAGGCCCACTGGCTCATCAGCCGGGCCGCCTTGCAGCGCCTGGATCGTCCCACCGCGGAAGCCGCGCTGGCCGAGGCCCGGTCGCTCGGGTTCGTCGACGACCCGATGCGCACCGAACCGGCCCCGCACGTCGGCTCGGCGCGTTGCGTCTCCTGCCATGCCGAGATCGGCCACGACCAGCGCTCCAGCCACCACGCCCTGACCTTCGCCGACCGCTCGGAGCTGGGCCAGCTCCCCCTGCCGGACGGCCCCATCGCCGACCCCGAGGTCCCCGCGGTGCGGCATTCCTTCCGGCGGGAAGGCGATCAGATCCTCGTCGAGACCGAGGTCGAGGGGGAGCGGTTCGCGATGGTCCTCTCGCACCTGATGGGATCGGGGCACCACGGGACCACCCCGGTCGGGATCGACCCGCTCGGCAACGTCGTCGAGCTCCGGCTCTCGTACTACGCCGGGGGGGTCGGCTGGGATCTCACGACCGGCCATGCCCCCCGCCCGGGCCTCCCGTCCGAATTCCTCGGCCGGACGCTCCCCGCCCACGAGCAGGAGAGTTGCCTGAGCTGCCACACCACCCGCGTCGAACCCGCCGACGCGCCGGCACGGCTGACGGTCGTCGAGGGCGGGATCGGGTGCGAACGCTGCCACGGCCCCGGAGGGAATCACGTGGCGGCCGTCGCGGCCGGCTTCTCCGAGCCGGCCATCGCCCGCCCCCGGCTGGCCTCCGCCGATCAGGTGATCTACCTCTGCGGCGATTGCCACCGGAGTTCCGACACCGGCCCGCTGGAGGCCTCAAGCAGCCCCCTGCTGGTCCGGTTCCAGGCGACGACATTCGTCAGGAGCGCCTGCTATACCCGGTCACCCGCGCCGGCCGCGTTCGATTGCGTCAGTTGCCACAACCCCCATCGGGACGTCGAGACGGACCCGGCGCATTACGAGACCGTCTGCCTCTCCTGCCACTCCGGGGGGCGTCCGGCCGATCCTCCCGCCGAGTCGGCGGGCCCGATCCCGTCGGTCGCCCGGACCCTCTGCCCGATCGAGCCGACCGGGGGCTGCGTCTCCTGCCACATGCCGCCCCGGGAAAGCTCGATGCGGAACACGACGTTCACCGACCACCACATCCGGGTCCAACGCGACCTCCCTCCGGCCGGTCCCGGGACCCCGGATCGGCAGGCGGATCGGGCCGACGAGTGACCCGGTTCGGCCCCCGTCTCGTCGTCAATCGCGCCCCGATCAGGGGACGAACTGGGCCAGCGGGATCGTCTTGTGGATCACGAGGCGACCGACCGCCAGCGTCTGCGGCGTGGCGTTGACGGGCAGGTACCAGACCAGGTCGCCGGGCCGGACGAACGACGGCGACCCGATCGTGACCTGGGTGACCGACATCCCACCCGTTCCCGGGACGACCGTCGACGACGGCCCCCTCGGCGGGGCGATCACGATCGGGTTGCCGGCGATCAAGGCCCCGACCAGATGGCGACGCTGCGGCATCCACTCCTCTCCGGGGATCATCGAGTAGCGGCCGAAGACGTTCATCTGAAACAGGTTGTTCCGCCCCAATGCCCGGGGATACCCGGTCATCACCAGCGAGGTCGGCGTCACCAGGGCCCGGGCCGACCCCTCGAACAGGTCCACGTGGCCGGCCACGACGCTGCCGTTCATCAGGTCGATGCCCGTGACCTCGGCCAGGGTCCCGGGGGAGGCCATCCTCGGATTCGCCGGCCATCGGATGACGAAGACCTCGATGGCGTTGAACGACACCGGGAACTGCTGGCCGGCCGCATTCTCGAGCACGATCCACTTGGGCGTCGCGGTCACGACCCGGGCCCATTCGCCTCCGCCCGGCCGGAACTGCGGGGCGTTGAAGCCGGCCATCGCCCCCGCCCCCGCGAAGGGGACCTGGGCGCGGCTCGCCGACGCCCCCAGCGCCAGCAGGCCGACCACGGCGATTCCCAGGATCACGCCCCGGAGCCTGTTGCGAGTCATCTCGGAAACCTCCCGGGTCGAGAACTCCGGGCCTGCTTCGTCATCCCCACGCCTCGGGATCGGCCAGGAGCAGACCGCTCGATTCAATCACGCCTATTCTACCCCGCCCCTCTGGCCCGCGGCGAGGGGCATCTCCCCGGGTCGCCCCGCCCCGACCCCCTCGGCGATGCTGCCTGGTTGCATCATCGCACTGGATCCCCCAATCAAGGCTTCCCCAATCCCCCGGAGCACCCAGGGGTCCGTGCCGATGGCGTGGGTCGGGCGGCCGGGACGTGCCTGCATGTCCGTTTTCCTGTTTGCAGGGGGGTCAGGCGGTCACTACACTGGTCGGATCGTCGTTCAAACGTCGCGTCAACCCACCGGGGTATCGGTCGAACCTCACGGAGTCCGGGCGGACCAATGAGTGATTCCGAGACGACCACCGGATGGGACCATTCCTCGTCGTCCGGCGAGGCTTCGCGAGACCTCATCGGCCAGTTGCTCGGCGGCGAGTTCCTGGTCGATCGCCTGATCGGCCGGGGGGGCATGGGAGAGGTGTACCTCGCCCACCAGCAAGGCCTGAACCGGCCGGTGGCCGTGAAGGTCCTTCGCGCCGACCTGGCGTCCAATCCCACGTATCTGGGCCGGTTCGAGATCGAGGCCACCGCGGTGGCCCGCTTAAATCATCCGAACATCGTCCAGGTGTACACCCTCGGCCGGTCCGGCGACCTGCACTTCATCGCCATGGAGTACGTGCAGGGGACCAACCTCCGGGAATACCTCCGCAAGAAAGGGACGGTCGAGCTCCCCCTGGCCTTCTCGATCATGCGTCAGACCTGCCAGGCCATGACCGCCGCCGGGGAGCTGGGCCTGATCCACCGCGACATCAAGCCCGAGAACCTGATGCTGACCCGCAAGGGGCAGGTCAAGGTGGCCGATTTCGGCCTCTGCCGCGAGCAGGGAGACGAGGCCCTCCACCTGACGCAGGAGGGCGTCACCCTCGGCACCCCCATGTACATGAGCCCGGAGCAGGTCCGGGGCCTGGGCCTCGACCCTCGCAGCGACCTCTATTCGATGGGGGTGACCTTCTACCACATGCTCGCCGGGGCGCCACCGTTCCGCGCCGAGACGGCCGTGGCGGTCGCCCTGAAACACCTGCAGGAGCAGCCGATCGACCTGGCCGTCCACCGGCCCGACCTGCCCCCCGAGCTGACGAAGATGGTCATGAAGCTCATGGCCAAGAAACCGGAGGACCGCTACCAATCCGCCGCCGAGCTCGACCGCGAACTCGTCCGGCTCAAGGGGATCGTCGCCACCACCCGGTCGATCCCGACCCTCCCGGCCCTCGAACCCTCGGCCGTCGCCCCCTCCGCGCCCGCCTCCGCCGATCCTCCGGGGCCGTCGATCCTGCGACGCGCCGCCGGGGCGATCGGCCGGGCCCGGCTCGGAGGCGGCACGCTGGCAATGCTCGGGGCGCTCGGCCTGCTCGTGGGGGCGGCGGCCGGCTGGTCGGCCCGCCCCGGCGACCTGCTCTCGGGGGGAGGCGCCCCGACCGGCCCGCCGGCCCTCTGGATGGCCCCCGGCTGGGAGTCGATCCCGAAGCAGGCCACGGCGCAGGATCAACTCCGCTACGCGCAGCTCCTCGCCCGCCCTTCGGAGCGATCGGCCGCCCTGCTCGCGGTCCCCGGCCACTTCCGGGGGGCCGAGCCCCAGGCGTCGGCCGCCTACACGCACCTGGCCCGCTCCCTGTTCGACCGCCTCGACCACCTCGGCCTGGTCGCCCTGGCCGACTCGCTCGAGGCCGATCCCGGGGCCGGCCCCCAGCGCCTCCGCCTGGCCGACATCTGCCGGGCCGCGTCGAGCGCCCTCGAAGACCGGCCCGACCTCGCCCTCGAGCACCTGACCGCCCGGGCCCCGGCGCCGTCGTACCTCGACCCCGCCCTGGCCGAGCTGGCGCTCGAGGTGGCCGAGTGGGCCCGGAGCGGCCCCGGAGCGGGCCCCTTGACGCCCCAGTGGGCCAACGTCCGAGACGATCTCCTGCAGGCGCTCCGGGTCGTCACCCTCGACCCCGCCGAGCGCTTCGAACCCGGGCGACGCCGCCCCCAGGCCCGCCCCTGATCCTGAACCCCGGGCCGCTCGCGATCGTATCGGATCGGGGCCGGTCCCCGAAGGACTGGTGTCCCTCGACGCGACCCGGCTCCGCCCCGTTCCCGTTCCTGTTCCTGTTCCTTCGTTCTCCCGCTCGCACCTTCACGACACGGTCCCAGGTCAAGGTCTTCGGAGTTTTCCCGCGATGCCATTCCTCCGCAGAGAGAACGGCGAGCAGCGCGGTCAGTGCATCGACCTCAAGGAGGAGGCGTTCCTGATCGGCCGCGCCCCGGATTGCAATCTGGTGCTCGACCCGCAGGGCGTCAGCCGCCGCCACGCGCAGATCGGCGTCGACTCGGGCAAATACTACCTGGAGGACCTCGGCTCCCGGAACACGACGAAGCTGAACAATCAGGTCGTCCCCCCCTGGCAGCGCCTGTCGCTGAACCCCGGCGACCGGATCAACATCTGCGACGTCGAGTTCGTCTACCTGACCCGCATGGCCCCGCCCGAGTCCGACGCCTCCGAGGTGATCGTCACCGATCACGGGGGGGCGTCGACCATCCACACGCTCGACGCCTCCTCCACCTCCAGCGGCGGCACCCGGGTCTCGGCCGAGCGCAAGCTCGAGGCCGTGCTCGACATCACCCGGAACCTCTCCAGCACCGTCAAGATCGACGCCGTCGCCCCCAAGGTGCTCGACACCCTCTTCGAGATCTTCCCCACGGCCGAGCGCGCCTTCCTGATCCTCAAGGACCCGCCGACCGGCCGCCTCCTGCGCAAGGCCTTCAAGCACCGGCAGCTCCGCCCCTCTCGGGCCGGCCTGCAGCGCCTGCAGCAGGGGCACTCCAAGGACGACGAGCCGCCGATGAACATCAGCCGGTCGATCGTCAATCACGTGCTCGACCACAAGCAGGCCGTCCTCAGCCAGGACGCCGGCAACGACGCCAACCTGCCGGTCGCAGCCTCCATCGCCGACCTGAAGATCCGGTCGGTCATGTGCGCCCCGTTGCTCACCCCCGACGGCCAGGCCATCGGCATCATCCAGCTCGACACCACCTCGGCCCGGCAGTTCCAGCAGGAGGACCTCGACCTGCTGGCCGCCGTCGCCTGCCAGTCGGCCATCGCCATCCAGAACGCCCGCATGTACGAGGACATGCTGAAGCAAGAGCGCGTCAATCGCGACCTCCGCCTCGCCGAGCAGGTCCAGATCAGCTTCCTGCCCGAGTCCGAGCCGAAGATCCCCGGCTACGAGTTCTTCGCCTATTACCACGCCGCCAACAACGTCGGCGGAGACTACTACGACTTCGTCCCCCTGCCCGGCAACCGGCTCGGGATCGCCCTGGCCGACGTCTCGGGCAAGGGGATCCCCGCGGCCCTGATGATGGCCAAGTTCTCCGGCAACACGCGCTACTGCATCCTCACCGAGAACGCCCCCGCCCCGGCCGTCACCATCCTCAACGACCAGCTCTGCGAGGCCGGGCTCGAGGAGAAATTCATCACCCTGAGCCTCTCGGTCCTCGACCTCGAACGCGGCAAGCTGACCCTCAGCTCGGCCGGGCACCTCCCCGTCCTGATCCGACGCGCCGACGGCCGGGTCGAGGAGCACGGGGTGGACGTCTCCGGGCTCCCGCTCGGCATCCTGCCCGACTTCCCCTACCAGCAGGCCGAGGTCCAGCTCGAGCGCGGCGACATCGTCGTCATCTACTCCGACGGCATCACCGACGCCCGCAGCCCCCAGGACGAGATCTACCACTCCGTCGACAAGCCCCGCCTCAACACGAGGCTCGCCGAGCTGTCCGGCACCCCCGAGGCCGTCGGCCGCGCCATCCTCCAGGAGATCCGGGAGTTCTCCACCGGCGAACCCCAGGCCGACGACATGACCATGATCTGCTTCGGCCGCGTCTGATCGCGTCCCGTCCCCCGGCCGTGGCCGTTCCGAGACCTCTCCCCCCCGAACATCGAAGCCCAACCGATCCCATGTCGCTCCGCGTTGCCAACATCTCGACCCCCCTGGGTGAGGACGAGTCGGCCCTGGTCGATCACCTGGCCTCCCGGCTCGGCGTCGGGCCGGCCGACATCAGCCGATGGCGGATCCTCCGCAAGAGCCTCGACGCCCGCCGCCGAGACGACATCCGCTTCGTCTACTCCGCCGAGGTCGAGCTGGCCGACCCCGGCGCAGAGGCCTCGCTCGCCGGCTCCGGCCTCTCGCCCTACACCCCCGAGCGGTTCGATTGGCCCGAGCCGGGCGCGGAGCCGATCCGGCACCGGCCGGTCGTCGTCGGCTCGGGCCCGGCCGGGTTATTCGCCGCCTACTTCCTGGCGATCAGCGGCTACCGGCCGCTCGTGCTGGAGCGGGGCCGGGCCGTGAAGGATCGCGTGGCCGACGTCCGGACCTTCGACCACGGCGGCGCCGTCGATCCCGAGAGCAATTACCTGTTCGGCGAGGGCGGGGCCGGCACCTTCAGCGACGGGAAGCTCACCTCCCGGGGCAGCGGCCCCGACGTCCGCCGCATCCTCGAAGTCGTGGCCGACTGCCACGGCAAGCCCTCGGTCGTCTACGAACACCGGCCGCACCTCGGCTCGAACCGGCTCCCCTTGATCGTCCGGACGCTGCGCCGCAAGATCGAGGAGGCCGGCGGGGAGGTCCGCTTCTCCTGCCGCGTCGAGGATCTCGACCTGGTCGACGGCCGCCTCCGCGGCCTGATGACCAGCTCCGGGCACATCCCGGCCGACGTCGCCGTGCTCGCGACCGGCCACAGCGCCCGGGACACGTATCAGATGCTCCTGCGTCGCGGCGTCCCGATCGCCTTCAAGCCCTTCCAGTTCGGCGTCCGGATCGAGCAGCCGCAGGAATCGATCGACCGCGCCCGCTACGGCCCCTCGGCCGGGCACCCGGCCCTCGGCGCCGCCGACTACGAGCTGGCCACCCGGGCCGGCGATCGCGACCTGTTCACCTTCTGCATGTGCGCCGGCGGCTACGTGATGGGATCGGTGGCCGAGCCCGGCTACTTCTGCACGAACGGCATGAGCGAGAGCCGGCACGACTCCCCCTTCGCCAACAGCGGGATCGTCATGACGATCGGCGCCCAGGACGTCGGCTCGGCGCACCCCCTGGCCGGCATCCACTTCCAGCAGCGGGCCGAGCGGGCGGCCTACCTGATCGGCGGCCGGTCCTACACCGCACCGATCCAGGCCGTCCGCGACTTCTTCGCCGGCCGGGCCAGCACGGGATCGCTTCCCAGCAGCTACCCCCGTGGGACCGTCTCGACCGACCTCGCCCTGTTCCTGCCCCCGGTCGTGCTGGCCGCGTTGGAGCGCGGCCTGCCCCAGTTCGACCGCTCCTTCCGCGGCCTCTTCCTCAAGGGAGCGACCCTGACCGGCCCCGAGGCCCGTGGCAGCTCCCCCGTTCGCATCCCCCGCGATCCGGACTCCCGCGAGAGCCCGACCGTCGCCGGGCTGTATCCCTGCGGCGAGGGGGCCGGCTACGCCGGGGGGATCGTCAGCGCCGCCGTCGACGGGCTCCGGACCGCCCGGGCCCTCGTCGGCCGCTTCGCCACGCCCGAATCCTGATCCTGACCGCCTTACCCAGGCTTCACAGGACTCAGGGAATCGCTTCGTGATCCTGCTCCAGCCTTCGCTCAAGGAGCGGGAGCAGCCTCTCCAGATCCGCGTGAACGTCGGGCAGGAACCCCTCATCCGTCGATCCGACCAGCGCTTCGATGCGATCGAGGGTGGCCCGATCCCCGTCGATCATCCCCTGAATCAGGAGGCCGATCCAGCCCAGGCCGATCGCCAGGCGGACGTCATCGGGTGCCTCGTCGATCGGCGTCGGCGCATCGACCACGTGCGTGGTGACCGACCGTCGCTCTCCCTCTCCTGGTTCCCGATAGGCCACCGAGACGGTCAACAGCTCGTCATCCCCCACCCCGGACGGGGCTCGCTGGTATCGCCCGGCTCGACGAGGCCCGGTGTCGGTCGGACCACCCGGCAACTCCCTCGGCTCGACTTCGAAGAGGACCGTGCTCGACTCCCCGGCCCGCAAGACCTGAGGCTCCTCGCCGATCCGGGCCAGCGTCAGGGGCCGCGCTTCGAAGCCGATCGGCCGGTATCGGGCCACCCGGGCCGGGTTGAATTCGACCTCCGCCGTCACCTCCTCGACGACCACCGGCGGCATCGCGTCCGCGTCGTCCGGGGCCGCCTCGCCCGCGATCAGGGCCAGCCGGACCAGGCGGTTCCCCTCGCTCCAGGGCGACGGCACGATCCCCACGTCGACGGCCAGCGGCTCCCCCGCCTCGGGCGGGTCATACGGATAGGCGGGCGTATTCACCAGGCTCCCGGTCAAGAATTCCGGTCCCACCGGTATTCCCTCAAGCTCGATCCGGCGGCCCAGCTCCGGGATCGAGACGCGACCCGGATCGACCGGGACCGCGGCCACCGGCTCCAGTTGCGTCTGGAACCAGAGGAAGCCGACCGCATCCTCCCCGCCGCGATCACCCCCGGCCTCGAGATTCGAGAGGATCAGCTCCCCTCCCTGGCCGAACCGGGCCACCGGCACCGGCCCCCGATCGACCTGGAACTCATTGGTCAGCAGGCCGCTCCGGAGGTCGAAGACCGCGAGCGAGCGATCGGCGGTCGAGGCCAGCAATCGGGACCCGGACGGGTCCACCAGGACCTCACGGATCGGTTCCCCCAGCGCAAACCGTTGTGCCGGGGTCCCGTCGGGCAGGTTCAGGACCTCCACCACGTTCCCCGGTTGCACGGCCAGGGCTTGCGAAGCCTTCGCTCCTTCGCTTCGCTCGATCCCCGGAGTCCCCACCACGGCCGACGCCGGATTGCCCAGGGCCCGATCCACGCCTCGACGTTCCCGGCTGGTGTCGAACAACGGAGCAGGGGGGGGGATCATGCTCGGCTCGGGCGCAGGAGCCTCGGGAGCCTCCTCGGCCTGATCGGTCGTCTGCCGTCCCCCGAGTCCCACCCCCGCACCACCTCCTCGCAACCCGGGGAAGCCGCCTCGCTGGTCCTTATCAAGTCGACCGGCAACGACCCCGTCAGCCGCCTCGGCCTGGTCGCGCGGGGCTTCCCGAGCAACCACCGACGAGGGAGCCATCGCTCCGGCTTCCGATCGCGGCTCCGCCTCCTTGGCCCGGCTTGGGAGCGATCGGGCAAACTCCTGCGGCGATTCCGGCAGAACCGACTCCATTCCGAGTTGGTCTGGCTGCATCTCGCTCGACTCGTCCGAGGCGACGGCGTTCGACCTGGCCATCATCCCTTCCATCCCCATGGAGGCATCAGCCTCGGTTTCAGGAGCCTCCGACGACGGTTCGACCGGTCGAGGAGCAGCAAGGCGAGCGTCCTTGCGATCCGGCTCGGCGGCCGCCCCGATGGCCCCCGGCGCCTCGGACGGGGTGAAGGCAACTGTCCGATCGGCGTTCGACAGTTCGCGAGCAGTCACCAGGACCCCGATCCCGAATCCGCTCATCGCCAGGAAGACCGAGGCCGCGACCGCGACCAACGCCCGACGCACCGGGAACCGCCGCGAGGTCGTCGGCTCCGGCAACGAGAGTGACGTCGAGGGCGGGCCGACCGCCCCAATCCTCGCGTCCAGATCGAGCCGCTGGACGATCGACAACCCCGGCATCGGCTCCTTGCGCAACGTGTCGGAAAGCAGCGCCGCCGTCTCCCGGACCTCGGCCACGAACCGGGCCGCCTCGGGGCTGCTCGCCAGCAACGACTCGACCGATCGCCGGTCGGCCTCGTCCAGCTCGCCCAGCGCGAAGGCGGTCAGTTTCGGGTCATCAGGATCGAAGGTCATCGGCACGTTTCCCGGCCGTTCCGGCCGCGGTCTCGGGGACGATTCGGACGCGAATCAGGCATGCCGGCTGCTGCCGGAGGGGGAAGGGGAGGGGCCCGCCTCGCCGTGCGACGCCCCCAAGCGCCCCCGGAGCGACTTCAGGCCGACATGCAAGAGATACCCCACGTTGCTCACGCTCAAACCCGTGATCCGGCTGATCTCCTGATAGGAAAACCCTTCCTGGAACCGCAATCGGATCACCTCTTGCTGCGTCTCGGGGAGCTTGGCCATCACCCGGAGCACGCGCTCCAGCTCGTCGCGCCGCTCCTGGCCTTCGCTCGGGTCGGGGTCGGTCGCCGGCACGATGCTCAGCGACAGCTCGGGCTCGGCAGATCGACTCACCCGCTTCTCCTTCCGGAGGACATCGAGCGCCCGATTCCGGCAGACCGTGAACAGCCATTCGGCCAGGTGCGGCTCCACCCGATCGCGGTCCTGCACGCAGAGCTTCAGGAACGTCTCCTGCACGATGTCCCGCGCCGACTCCATCTCCCCGACGATCCGGAACGCATAGCGCGCCAAAGGCCCCTCGAACCGCTCGACCGCGGCCCGGACCCAGGCATTCCGATCGATTGTCGTCGATGCGTCACCGCGAGCCATCACGTCTCCCGGGGTTCGGGGGCCGGCCCGTTCGCCCTCCCTCAAGAATAACGCCGCCAGGCCGACCATCTTAGAACGAATAGCCCGATCTGCGGAATCGCGAACAAACGGACACCCCCGGAGCCCCCCTCGCCCTCGCCTCCCATCATTCCGATTGACCGATTCGGCCGTCCTCCCTATGATCCCGCCCGAGATCCCCGCAGGACGCGGGGCACGTCGATTCCAAAGAAGGCGTTCACGACACAGGGCCCAGGGAGGATCGCCCCCCATGCGAGACCACAACAAGGCGTTCTGCCAGCTCGTCTCCGAGACGTTCGACTGCCCCGGGCCGATCGTCGAGTTCGGCGCCTATCAGGTCGAGGGCCAGGAGGGCTTCGCCGACCTCCGCACCCTCTTCCCGGGCAAGGATTTCCTCGGCTGCGACATGCGATCCGGCCCCGGGGTCGATCGGGTCGAGGACGTCAGCGCCATGACGCTCAACGACGAATCGGCCGGCACCATCATCTGCCTCGAGACCTTCGAGCACGTCTTCGAGGTGCGCCGGGCCTTCGACGAGGTCTACCGCGTCCTGAAGCCGGGCGGCCTGTTCATCCTCACCTCGCCGTTCCACTTCCGCATCCACGGCTACCCGGATGACTACTGGCGGATGACCCCGTCGTGCCTCGGCCGAATGCTCGAATGCTACGCGCTGCGGGTCGTCGGCCAGCAGGGGCCGAAGAAGACGCCGCACACGGTCATGTCGCTCGGCATCAAGCACCCGGCCCCGGCCGACGCCGTCGAGCGGGCCGAGAACCTCGTCTCCCGCTACCAGGCCT
This sequence comes from Tautonia sp. JC769, assembly GCF_040717455.1. Classification (NCBI taxonomy): domain Bacteria; kingdom Pseudomonadati; phylum Planctomycetota; class Planctomycetia; order Isosphaerales; family Isosphaeraceae; genus Tautonia; species Tautonia sp. JC769. The sequence goes on along the minus strand of NZ_JBFEFH010000023.1, from coordinate 29,377 downwards.
GGCTGCTCGACCGGGAAGCGGCCATCGCCCCGCTCGACAGGGTCCGCCGCCGCCTGTCCATGCTCTACCGCTCGAAGGCCGAGCGCCAGGTCCTCCGGGACGAATTCGCGGTCCACTTCGCGATCGAGGGGACGGCCGCCCTGGCCGACGCCGTCGCCCGGGCAGCCTGATTCGACCCAGAGGAGACGACCGCTGATGACTTCCTCAATCGACCGGGTCCTGATCCTCGGGCTCGACGGCGCGACCTGGTCCGTGCTCGACCCGATGCGCCGCCGCGGCGTGATGCCGAACCTCGACGCCCTGCTCGCGCGATCGGCCCGCGGGACGCTCCGATCGTCCGAGCCCCCCATGACCGCCGCCGCCTGGACGACGATGCAGACCGGCTGCGACCCGGCCGATCACGGCATCTTCGACCACCGCTACTTCGACCCCTCATCCAACATGATGCGGGTCAACCACTCCGGGCGATTCCGCGTGCCAACCCTCTGGCAACTGCTCGACCGGGCCGGCCGGAGCGTCATCAGCCTGAACCTCCCCGGCACCTACCCCGCGCCGAAGGTCCGCGGGGTCATCGTCTCCGGCATGGACGCCCCCCACCTGGAGGCAGCCCTCTCCGGGGTCCCCGCCGACTTCGCCGCGGCCCTCCGCCAGCAGGTGCCGCGCTACGGCCTCAAATACCAGTGGAAGCGCGTCCCCGAGACCCTCGATGAGTTGAAGGCCAACGCCCTCGACACCACCGAGGGGTTCCTCGGCCGCGCCGAGGGGGCCGTGCTCGCCGACCGGATGGTCCCCGACTGGTCGGCCCTGATGGTCCAGTTCCAGAACCTCGACCCCTTCCAGCATCGCGCCTGGCAATTCTTGAACGTCGATGAGACGGGGATCGACCGGCCCGCCTGGAACGCCGCCGCCGCCGAGGTCCTCCGCGGCCTCGACCGGGCCATCGGCCTGCTCTGCGAGCTGGCCGACCGCCGAGGGGCGGCCATCCTCTGCGTCAGCGACCACGGCTTCGGTCCCTGCCTCGGCCGCATCCACGTCAACCGGATCCTGGTGGATCGCGGGTTGATCACCCTCCCCGGCCTGACCGGACGATTGCGGCGCCGGGCCACCCAGGCCATCGACCGCCTCCGCCTCTGGGGCGACAAGCGGCGCGACCCGAACGCCCGAGGCGCCTCCTTCCACGCCTCGATCGCCGCCAGCTACCCGTTCGACTGGTCGCGGACGGTGGCCTTCGCCCCCCATCAGGACTGCGGGGCGATGGTCTACATCCCCCGCAACGGTCGCCCGGGGGGCCCTTTGCCCGCGACGCCTCGGCAGATCGACGAGGTCCGCGAGCAGACCCTGGCCGCCCTGGCCGAGGCCAGGCACCCGGAGACCGGCGACCCGCTCTTCCCGAAGGTCATCGACCTCGGGGCCGACTACCGGCTCGACCCGAGCGAGCTCGGCTACCCCGACCTCCTCGCCTTGCCCGACCAGAACTACTGGGTCCGCACCAAGCTCACGAACGACCGCTCCTGGGTCGCCGCCGACCCCTCCTTGCCCGGCACCCATCGCCCCGAAGGGATCGTCTCCCTCGCCGCCCCCGGCGTGCCGACCGACCAGGCGATCGACGCCGACCTCCGCGACGTCGCCCCCTCGGTCCTGGCGATGCTCGGCGAGCCGATCCCGGGGCACATCCGGGGCGTCCCGTTCGCCGGCCTCGGTGGCCGGACCGTCCGATCCGACGCGGCATCGGGTGCCGTGAAGCCGCCCCACGCCAACGCCCCCGGCTTCGATTTCGATCCCGAAGACGAGGCGATCGTCGAACAACGGCTCATCGACCTCGGCTATCTCGGCTGAGCACGTTCACACATCCGATTTCTTGAACGAATTAGGGACCAGGGGCGTATCAAGGCCCCTGGTCCCTGTCGTGCGCCTCATGGCTCAGAAGTCGTCCGACTCCAGAATCCCCGCCACCTGCCCCCGGTCGTTGATCGCGGAGGCCGACGAGAACATCGGCCCGCCCTCGTCGATCCGCCGCAAGGCCCCGTCCTCATACACGAACGGGTCGGGGCCGATGTCCGAGCCCGCCGGGCCGTCCATCATCCCCACCACGACCCCGCGGTTGTTCACATCACTGGCTTCGGATCGGAGATATCCCTCCGGCTCGGCCAGGCGTTCATACCCGCCGTCCCGGGTCCAGACGACGGCGTGCGGCAGGCCGTCTCCCGCCGAGGTCAGGCCGACGACCATCCCGGAATTGTTGACCGCCCTCGGGATCAATCCCCCCGATTCCGAGATGACCGTCCGCGTCCACGATCCGGCCTCGTCCTCGGTCCAGAGGCAGCCGAAGACGCCGTCGGTCGCCGCCACCGACTTGCCGTCGTCGCTGATCGCGACCACGTTCGATCCCAATTGGTCCTCATGCGGGAGCGCGGTCCCGATCCACGTTTCTCCCTCCAGATTCCACACGCAGGCCCGCACCCGATTCTCGCCGACCGAGAACCCGCTGATCCGCCCCCCGTCGCTCGAAACGCCGGTCGCGAACGACGAGTAGTCCCCCTCAAGCGCCCCCAGCCCTCGAATCCCCCGCCCCTCGTCCCAGACGAACCCCTGGTTCAGGAGCGGCGTGCGGACCCCCGGCGTCATCGGCTTGCTCACCCGGCCCACCACCAGGCCGCCGTCGCTGACGGCCGCCGGGAAGGTCGCCGTGTACCCTTCCAGCAGGGGGAGATAGGTGATCGCGTCTCCCCTGGCGAAAAAAGGAACCTGAGCGACCACCCCCGGGTGCTCCTCCTCCTCGATCCACTCAAACCCGATCACATCTCCACCCGAGTTGATCCCCGTGGCGATGATCCCCTGCGGTTTCGGACTCACCACGGTGATCGGCGGGGATGGCTCCTCGGCCCGAACGCACCACGTCGCGCCCAGCGCCAGGGCCGCGGCCAGGACGGAAGATCGCATGTCACTTCCCTTTCGTGTTGATCGTCGAGCGAGCCGTCAATCACCGTCGAACGCCGTGGTCCGGGGCCATCGAACCGAAGTCCATGCCCCACCGACCCCGCGTGATCCCTCAGGAGTCTCCCAGCCGCGCCAGTTCCTCGCCGATGTCCTTCATCAGCGGGGCGATCGTCGCCGACGAGAACTCGAAGGTCGCCCCCGCGGCCGCGAACAGATCGGGCAAGGGGCGTGCCCCCCCCAGCGCCAGGGCCGACCGATACGCGGCGACCGCCGCCTTGCGATCGGCCCGGGAACGCCGCCAGACCTGAAGCGCGCCGAGCTGCGCGATCCCGTATTCGATGTAATAGAACGGATAGAGGAAAATATGCAACTGCCGATGCCACGAACTCGACCGGATCTCCTCGTAGCCCGACCAGTCGACCTCGCCCCCGAACCGATCCATCAACCGATTCCAGGCCGCCTGCCGATCGTCCCGCGAGTGGCCTGGGTTGCGGTAGATCCAGTGCTGGAAGGCGTCGACCGTGGCGATCCAGGGGAGGATCAGCACGATCCCCTCCAGCAGCTCGCGATACGACCGCTTCGCATCCGCCTCGGAATAGAAGACGGTTAACTCCGGGGCGCCGAGCAGTTCCATGCTCATCGACGCCACCTCGCAGAACTCGATCGGCGCGTCGCGGTACTCGGCCAGCGGCTCGCCCCGCGCCGCGAGCGTGTGGAAGGCGTGCCCGCCCTCGTGGAGCACCGTCCGCAGGTCGCCATCCACCCCGACCGCGTTCATGAAGATGAACGGGAGCCGATCATCTTCGAGATTCGCCTGATAACCGCCGGGCGCCTTCCCCTTGCGGTTGGCCAGGTCGAGCAACGCCTGCTTGTGCATGAACGAGAATTGCGCCCCCAGTTCTTCATCGACCTTGGTGAAGATCCGGGCCGCCCCCTCCGCAAGCTGGTCGGCGTCGGTGAACGGCCTCAGGGGCGCTCGGCCCTTCGGATCGACCGCCAGGTCCCACGGCCGGAGCGAGTCCAGGCCCATCGCGGCCCGGCGCTTTTCTTGAAGTGCCCGTGCCAGGGGCACCACCTCGCGCTCGATCGCCGTCTGGAACGCCTCGGCCTGCTCCGGTCCGTAGTCGAACCGTTCCCGGCTCGCATACGCGTACGAGACGTAATCCGGGAACTCGGCCTCCCGCGCGATCTCCTCCCGCAGGGTCATCATCCGATCGAAGAGGGCATCGAGCGTCTCCCGATCCTCCAGCCGCCGCCGGGAGACCAGCTCCCAGACTTCCTGGCGGAGCGCCCGGTCGGTCTCCTCCAGATACGGGGCCATCTGCGCCAGGGTCTTCTCCTCCCCCCGGAAGGAAACCGTCATTGATCCGATCGTTTTTTGATACGTCTGCCCCAGCTCGGCCAGCTCGGTTTCCCGGGGGATGTTGGCGTCTCGATAGAGCCGCCTTCGGTTCTCCTGTGCTCGATCGAACACGTGATACCGCTCCGACGGCAATCCCGGGCGGTGGGGCGAGTCCAGATACCGATTCCGCAACTGATTCAGATAGGGCTTCAGCCTCGGCTCGATCTCGCGGACGAAGGCCAGGTGCGCCGCCTCGCGCTCCGGGTCGTCCGTCTGGCAGGTCATGGCGATGTAGCGCTTCGAGCCTTCCTGCGAGACCGCCGCGTTCAGCTCTCCCACGTCCTTGAGCCAGTCTTCCAGCTCTTCGGGCGAGGAGATGGCCCGGTCGAGCAGTCGCTGATAATACGGCTCGATCTGCTCCCAGGAGGTGAACACCACTTCGGCCGGGAGCCATCGGTGCGGAAACGCTTCGGGGGTATAGGTCGCGGTGCTCATCGGTTCTCAACCTGGGGCAGGGGTCCGGGCAGCATTTCAGTCACCCAAACTCGCCGGTCGTCGCCCTCCCCGGCACTCGAACGCTCCGGGGAGGGCGAGGACGATCTCGACCGGCGGGGCCTTTAGTCTTCGTAACGCAAGAAGTGTTCGCGAACGGCCAGGAATTCACGAAGCTCACGCGCCCAGGTCCGCTCGACGGCCCGGACGCTCGCCCCATTGACGATGGCATCATACGCCGCCCGGTTCGTCATCAGGCGGTTCAACGCATCGGGCTTCCAGTCATCCGGATAGAGCCGACGCAGGGTCACCGCCAGGGCGATCCCCACCTCGATCGGGTCGATGGTTTCCCAGTCCTTGATGAGGATGTAGACGCCGCCGCAGTCTTCCCCGGCATATTGCCGCTCGGTCGGAGAGAAGCGGATCGGCACGAAGCGCACCCCGTCCAGCCCCTCGGCGTTCAGTTCCTTCGCCCAGCGCTGCGGGTCGATCCAGGGGGCACCCAAGCGCTCGAACGGCGTGTCGGTGCCCCGGCCGGTGGCCAGGTTCGTCGCCTCCAGCAGGCCCACCCCCGGATAGAGCAGCGCCTCGGTCAGGCTCCTCATGTTCGGCGAGGGGTTCACCCAGAGCAACCCGGTCTGATCGAACCAGAGCGACCGCCGCCACCCCCGGCACTGCACCACCGTCAGCTCGGCCCCGATCTCGCGTTCCTGATTGAACATCAAGGCGAGTTCGCCGATCGTCATGCCGTGCCGGACCGGCAGGCGGTGGAACGCGATGAACGAGCCGAGGTCGTCGTCCCGGACCGGCCCCTGCACGGCCTGCCCGCCGATCGGGTTCGGCCGGTCGAGCACGAAGATCGGGATCTCCGCCTCGGCCGCCGCCTCCATCGCCAGGCCCATCGTGCTGATGTACGTGTAAAACCGTGTGCCGATGTCCGCGATGTCGAACACCAGGGCGTCCAGCCCTTCCAGTTGCTCGGGGCTCGGCTTGCGGCGCTCGCCATACAGGCTGTAGACCGGCAAGCCGGTTTGTTCATCCTTGCTGTCGTCGATGTTCGTATCGAGCAGGCCGCGGATCCCGTGCTCGGGGCTGAACAGGGCGACCAGCTCGATGCCCTCCGCCTCGAACAGCACGTCGATCGTCGTCCGGCCGTCCCGCGTCCGACCCGTGTGGTTCGTGATCAGGCCGATCCGCTTCCCCGTGATCGGGGCGAAGTCGTCGGCCTCCAGCACGTCGATCCCGCAGAGGACCTCCCCTTCCGTGACCGAACTCGGGGCCGGTGGCCCATCAACGATCGCCGAGGCCACGATCGTCGCGATCCGCCGCCGGAGCGCCGTCGGCGAGGGCTTGTCCCCCCCCGGATGCAACCGGCTGGTCAGGAGGATGACGAACGCCTCGGTGTCCGGGTCGATCCAGATGCTCGTCCCCGTGAATCCGGTGTGGCCGAAACTCTCCGGGCCGAACCGCTCCCCCTTCGGGACGCTGTAGCCGGTGTTCAGGTCCCATCCCAAACCTCGGCGTTCCCCGTCCGGCGTGTCTCCGGCGTCGATCATCGCCCGAACCGTCGGCGGGCTCAGGATTCGAGTGCCATTCGGCCCCTCACCGTCATTGAGCAGCGTTTGAGCATACACCGCCAGGTCATCCGCCGTGCTGAACAGCCCGGCATGGCCGGCCACCCCCCCCACGGCCCGCGACCGGGGGTCGTGCACCACCCCTCGGACCCAATCGTCCCCTTCCCGCTCGGTCGGGGCGACCCGATCGAGTTCGATCCCGTTGTCGAGCGGCAGGAAGGTCGAATCGGCCATCCCCAGCGGCCCGAACACGTTCTCGCGCACGAATGCGTCGAGCGTCATGCCCGAGACCCGCTCGACCAACCGGCCGAGGATCAGGAACCCGACATCCGTGTAGCGGAACCGCTCGCCCGGCGTGCCGACCAGGTCGATCTCGTTGATCCGCCTCCAGGCCTCCTCGACCCCGTGCTGGTAGTCGCCGATGGCATTATCGGGGATCAAGCCGGCCCGGTGCCGCAGGAGCATCTCGACCGTGATCGCCTCCTTGCCGTGGTTCGCCAGCTCGGGAAGGTAGGTGGTGATCGGCTCGTCGAGGTCGATCTGGCCGCGCTCCCAGAGCACCATCACCGCCGTCGCCGTCGCGACCGGCTTGGTCAAGGAGGCCATATCGAAGACCGTGTCCCGGGTCATCTCCTGGGCCTCCGGCTCGACGGCCCGCCGCCCCACCGCCTCGACCAGGGCAATCTGCCCCTGGCGCCCGACCAGGACTACCGCCCCCGGCACCGACCCGTCGTCCACGGCCTCCGAGACGGCCGCGCTCACCTCGGCCAGGGCTTCCGGATCGAATCCGAGCGACTCCGCCGGGGCCTCCGGCAGCCTCGCCGGGTCGGACAGGCCGATCGCGAGACCGACCACAAACATGACGCAATGGGAAAACATGATCACTCCACGAGAGAAAAGAGAAATCCGCCGTGTGATTGGCCTGCGATGGAAGGCGCCGCGTCAACTCGAGGGCGATGCCGAGGTCTCCGCCGCTCCCCTCCGGCCCACCCGAGCCACCAGGACGCCGACCAGGAACGTCGTCCCCGATCCCACGAGGGCGAAGTACGGCCAGGCCAGTGCCCCCTCGAACGGATAGAGCGGCTCGATCAATTCCGGACCGAACCGGGCATACGAGACGGCCACCAGGCCCGCCACCAGGCCGATCAGGGCCGATCGCTGGTCCACCGTCGTCGTCAGGATGCCGAGCAGGAAGACGCCGAGGATGATCCCCGTCACGAACGAGGCGATCGCCAGCGCATCCTCGACCACCGGGCTGTCCTGGAACTTCGCCGCCGCGACCCCGGCAATCCCCATCTGGGCCAGGCCCCAGACCACCGTAATGACCTTCGAGATTTGCAGCAGGCGTTCCTCGCCCATCGTCGGCGTCATCGGCCGGATCAGGTCGTTGACGGTGGACGAGGCCGAGGCGTTCAACGAACTCGACAGGGTGCTCATGGCCGCCGAGAAGATCGCCGCCACCACCAGCCCCACCAGGCCCGTCGGCAGGTAGTTGACGATGAACGAGGCGAACTCGTTATCCACCTGCAACGGTCGCTCGGGCGGATATTCCGCGTAGAAGATCGAGAGCGCCACGCCGATCAGCAGGAACAGCGCGAACTGGGCGATCACCACGAACCCGCTGCAGATCAAGGCCACCGCCGCCTGCCGCTGCGACCGGGCCGACAGGTAGCGCTGCACCATCATCTGGTCGGCGCCGTGGGTCGCCGTGTTCAGGACCACCCCGCCGATCATCCCCGCCCAGAAGGTGAACGGCCGGGTCAGGTCGAACGTGAAGTCGAACATCCGGAACTTGTCGAGCGCGGCGCCGGTCTCCCAGAGATCGGCCCAGCCGCCGTCGAGTCGGCCGACCATCAGGAACAGGGCCGCCACCGCCCCGATCATGTAGATGATGAACTGGGTCACGTCGGTCCAGACGACCGCCGTCATCCCGCCCAGGAAGGTGTAGACGATGGTGGAGACGCCCATCACGACGATGGCGACCGGCATGGCCCAGGCGATCGGCATGATCGCCCCCGGCCCGTCCCCCACCACGCCGCTGAGCAAGAGGAGGTTGCGCAGCACCAGCGCCGCCAGGAACAGCCGCAGGCCGTCTCCCAGGGTCCTCGACAGGAGGAAGAGGACCGAGGCCGCCGTCTTGGTCGCCCCCCCGAACCGGTCGTTGAGCACCTGATAGGCCGTGTACATCTGCCCGCGGAAGTAGCTCGGCAGCAACACCACCGACACCAGGACCCGGCCGACGATGTAACCCAGGGCCAGTTGCAGATAGGTGAAATCGCCCCCCTCGCGATACGAGAGGCTCGGTACGCTCAGGAAGGTGGCCGTGCTCGTCTCGGTCGCGACGATCGAGAGCATCACCGCCCAGGCGGGGACCTGCCCCCCCCCCAGGAAGTACCCCTTCAGGCCCTTGCTCCTCGACCCCAGGATCGAGCCGAACAGGGTCACCCCAACGATGTAGACGACGATGATTCCGAGATCGATCGGGCTCATGGGCAAGGAACCGGGCCTTCGGCGGCTGCTCGTATCTTCTGCGAATCGAGGTGAATCAAGCGAATCAGCGTACCCGCCCCGGCCCCGATTGACCACTCCCGCCCGCCGATCGGCCTCCCGGCCGATTCCCCCCGACGAGGCAGGGCAGGGGACCGTTCGCAACGCCGCAGAGCCGCAGAGTGGAACAATCACAGGGCATCGGAGAAACTCCCCGCACTCCTCACTCTCCCTCCTCGTCGCGTCTCTGCGACTCTGCGGGAGGCCCCTCGCCCCATCCCCGAAAACCCTCGCCAATCGGCCTCCCGGAGCCCTACGTTGATCGCCCGCCACGTCTTTTGTCGTCCGGGGATCTTCCTACCGACCCTGCCGTGAGGTTATAATGAAGGGTGCCCTCACGGTCCGATGTTCACAGAATGTCTGCTGGCAGGTCGGTCATCACCGAGCCTTTGCCAGGCGTGATGGCCCCTCCCGCCCGCCCGTTGCCGGTCGCCGACCCCCGCGAAAACGAGGTCCGGAGTGCTCCCTCCCCCATCGAGCGTCAGCCGCCGCGATCTGTTCCGGTTCCGCTCCCCCGGCCGAGCGTCCGAGCCGAACGTCCCGGCACCGTCCCCGGCGCTCGAACGGCTCAACGGCGGCGAATTGATCCTGGCCCGACGGCCGGGCATGGGCTCCTTCTTCGAGGTCCGCATCCCCGTCCGGACCCCCGGGGCCGCTGCGCTGGCCCAGTCGGCCCTCGACGTGATCGACGCCGTCGAATTCCTGCTGACCATCTACCGGGACGACTCCGAGGTCAGCCGCCTGAACGCCTCGGCCCACGAGGGGCCCGTCTGCGTCTCCCCCGAACTGTTCGCCCTCATCGAACACGCCCTCCAGATCGGCCGCCAGACCGACGGGGCGTACGACCTCGCCTCGGGCGCCCTGAGCCTCGCCTGGGGCTTCATCCGGGGGCCGAAGCGGGTCCCCTCGCCCGACGAACTGGCCGACGCCCGAGACCGCTCCGGCAGCCACCTCGTCCGGCTCGACCCCGAGCAATCGACCGTCCAATTCGCCCGCCCCGGCGTCGTCCTGAACTTCGGCGCGATCGGCAAAGGCTACGCACTCGACCGCGTCACCCGGCTCATCCGCGATTCCTGGTTCCCGACCTCCGCCCTCGTCCACGGCGGCCAGTCGAGCCTGTACGCCCTCGGCTCGCCCCCCGACCGCCTCGGCGGACGCTGGGACATCCGCGTGGTCGACCCGTTCAACCTGTCCCGATCGGTCGGCACGCTGCACCTGCGGAACCGAGGGCTCTCGACCTCCGGCGGCTCGATCCAGTGGTTCGAGGCCAATGGCCGCTTCTACAGCCACATCCTCGACCCCCGGATCGGCGAGCCGCTCGACGCCGACGCCCCGGCCAGCGTCACCGTCCTCGCGCCCACCGCCGCCGAGGCCGATGCCCTGTCCACCGCCTTCTCGATCCTCGGCCCCGACGGCTCGGCCCCGATCCTCCGCGATCGCCCCGAGATCGCCGCCCTGTTCATCCTCCGGGGAGAAGATGGCCGCTCCCGGACGGTGACGTTCAACCTCTCCGATCACGATTTCTCCCCCGAGTCCCTCGAAGGCGCGACCGCCCCGCCGTAAACTGGCGGGATCGCATCCCGGGATCCCCCGGCCGCCTGCCGGAGCCCCCCCCGGGAGAGCCGCTCCTCGCCCCTTCGAACGGAGCCGCGTCTCGTTTCCCCTGCCTTGAAGGAGGGTCGCCCACGATGGCCCCGCGTTGGTATTATCCTGGATTCTTCGGCGCCCTGTTCCTGGTGCTGCTCCGCATCGCGATCGGCTGGCATCTCTACTACGAGGGCCGCGACAAGATCCGGAGCCAGGACACCGCCCAGCCCTTCTCCTCCGACTCCTACCTCCGAAACGCCACCGGGCCGTTCGCCGAGAACTTCCGCAACCTCGTCCCCGACGTCGACAGCCTCGACCGGCTCGACCCCGAACTCCTGGACCAGTGGTGGGATGAGGAGCTGCGACGGGCCTCGGCCCACTACCAGTTCACCCCCGACCAGCTCACCCAGGCCGAGGCCGAGCTGGCCCAGACCAGGGACCGCGCCGCCGCCTGGTTCGCCGACGACGAGAACGCCGACCAGATCGCCGACTACAAGGAGAAGGTCGACCTGATCCGCCAGGGGCGCCGCCAGCCGCCGGCCATGGACTTCCAGCGCGACCGCCTGCAAGACCTCCAGTACGAGGTCGAGACCCTCCGCAAGGAACTCGTGGCCCCGATCGACCAGTGGACCGCCGACCTGCGCTCCTCGTGGGCCACCCTGGCCGAGCCCGATCAGCGCGAGACGGCCGGCGAACTCGGCCCCCCTCCCTCGTCGCTCGATCGGATCGACCTGATCACGATGTACGGCCTGGCCGTCTTCGGACTCCTGCTGATGGCGGGCATGTTCACGCCCGTCGCCGCCCTCGGGGGCGCCGGATTGCTGTTCCTCTTTTACATCAGCATGCCCCCGCTCCCGGGTTTGCCCCCGAACCCTCGGGCCGAGGGGACGTATTTGATCGTGAACAAGACCCTGATCGAGATGATCGCCCTGCTCGCCCTGGCGGCCACCCCCAACGGCCTCTGGTTCGGCGTCGACCGCCTCCTGTTCGGCTGGATCGACCGCCGCAATGCCCCGGCCGCCGAGGCCGCCGAGCATCGAGCCACCGCGTAATCCTTACCTTCTCCGGGCCGTCGCCCCGGCCCGATCGCCCCGACGTTGACCGGTCCGCAACCGTTTCCGGACCGCTTCGAACCGACAGGAGCTGCCAAGCATGACCAACCATCTCACCGACGAGCAGCGTGCCATCGGTCGGGCCAACGCCTACGCCGCGATCGGCGGGCTGGAGACCGGCCCCCGGGCGGGCTACCCGACCCGTCGCGACTTCCTCGTGGCCGCCGCCGCCGCCGGGCCCGCCCTCGGCGCCCTCTATTTCGGCTACAAGCCCCTGGGGGACAAGCCGGCCGTCAAGGCCGCCATCATCGGCACCGGCAACGAGGGTTGCGATGCCATGATCCGCCAGTCGAACCGCGACTACATCAACTACATCGGCTTCTGCGACGCCCGCCCCTACAACCAGAAGCGCGCCCTCGACTACTTCGGCCCCCGCCACGACCTCAACCAGTACACCAAGTCCGACATCGCTGCCCTGAAGAACTACGGCACGATCAAGGAGGTCCTCGACGACCCCGAGGTCGAGGTCGTCGTCATCGCCCTGCCGCTCTGGCTGCACGCCCCGGTCGCCATCGACGCCCTGAAGGCCGGCAAGCACGTCTTCTGCGAGAAGCTGATGGCCCACGACATCAGCGAATGCAAGGCCATGATCAAGGCCGCCCGCGAGAACAACCGCCTCCTGGCCATCGGCCACCAGCGGCACTACTCGGCCATCTACGACAACGCCAACGCCCTGATCCGCGCCGGCATGCTCGGCGAGATCCGCCACATCCGGGCCTCGTGGCACCGCAACAACGGCCAGCTCCAGTTCGCCAAGAACGACGACGGCACCATCAAGCGCGACGACAAGGGCGAGCCCGTCATCCTCCGAGACGACGACGGCAATCCCCTCTACTACGACTCCTGGAAGCCCCCCTACATGGAGGGGGACGACAAGGTCGACCTCGACGCCATCGCCTACAAGGCGTCCGACGGCAAGGTCTACAAGTGCAACAACCACGACGAGCTCGTCCGCTGGCGGCTCTTTGACAAGACCGGCGCCGGCCTGATGGCCGAACTCGGCAGCCACCAGCTCGACGCCTGCTCCATCTTCCTCGGCAAGCAGCACCCGCTGGCCGTCTCCGGCTTCGGCGGCACCTACTACTACCAGGACGGCCGCGAGGTCGACGACCACGTCTTCGTCAACTTCGAGTTCCCGAAGATCGGCGCCAACCTCGACAGCCGAGGCGTCCCCGACACCGACGAGCGCGTCGTCGTCTCCTACTCCTCGATCACCACCAATGCCTTCGAGGACTACGGCGAGACCGTCATGGGGACCTACGGCACCCTGATGGTCTCCAAGGAATACGACATCTACCTCTACAAGGAATACGACCGCAACCGCCCGCAGGACAACTGGGCCGGCCGGTCGACCACCATCTCCGTCGAGTCGGGCAACGCCCTGGCCACCAGCCCGAGCCTCGCAGGGCCGTCGCAGGCCCAGTCGCTCGGCACCATGGCCGCCGGCGCCGGCGAGTTGCCCTCCCGCGGCTACCGCGAGGAGCTGGAGCACTTCGCCTACTGCATCCGCAACGGCGACCCGAACAACTACAACGGCGACACCGACCACCAGCCCCGCTGCCCCGGCCCCGTCGCCCTGGCCGACGCCGTCATCGCCCTGACCAGCAACCTGGCCATGCGGCACAACGCCCGGATCGAGTTCAAGCCCGAGTGGTTCGACCCCGAGTCCCCCGCCGTCCCCGAGGCCGACTTCTCCGGCCGCCTCGCCCGCGGCCGCGCCTGATCTCGACCCGATCGGCCCGTAGGCCGACCGCCCCCTTCGGTCCCAGCGAGCCCGGCCCGGGGTCCTTCCCCCGGGCCGGGCCTTGTCATTCCCGGGGCGCGACCGGTCTCGCATCCTCGAATCCATCCAGGAAGGATTGGTTGGAATTTCATTGGACGAGGCGTTCGGTGGCGGGTAGCCTCATCCCCTCGGGCCGGGATCGCACCGGCCCGCGTGGCGGGAACCCCATCTTCCGGAGGACACCGATGACATTCCCTTCCCGAGCCGTCTCGCTCAGCCTCCTGCTCGCCGTCGCCTTCTCCCAAGCCGCCGCCGCCCAGGACGAGCCCGACGATCCCCGCGCCCCGCTCCCCGAAGGGCACTTCCGGATCGCTTCGTTCGAATTCGCCGAGACGGCCAACATCATGGCCATCGAGGCCGAGATCGAGGCCCCGGTCGGCTCGATCGTCGACATCCGGTCGGAAGGCCCCGGCCCGGGCGGCTCGCGGAGCCGGTCGAGCATCTCGTCTCCCTCGGGTAAGCCCACCGGCCGGCTCCACATGCTCGCGCTGCTCGACCGCTTCGGGGTCTACCAGTCCCCGATCGCCCGAGATGTCGAGGGCCTGAGCACGTTCATGCTCTTCACCAAGGCCGCCCGCAGCGGCGGGGGCGGCGGCGGTTCCGTCGTCATCCCGACCGACCAGCCGCTCGACGAGATCCTCACCCCCGTCATGAAGCCCGGACTCCACCGGCTCGGTTCGAGCGCCGATGCCTTCCGATTCCAGGGGAAGACGTATACGATCACCGTGACCAACCCCGGCGCCGTGGTGGGGGAGAACCGCCGATGATGACGCCAGCACTGCTGATCGCCTCCGCGCTGCTCCCCGCCGCCCCCCCGGCGGCGGACGACAACCCGCCCGGCCCGGCGATCCCCGAGGGGCACTTCCGCGTCCCTTCCTCCGACTTCGGTCAGACCGCCCACCTGGCCCTGATCGAATTCCACATCGACATCCCGGCCGGGACGACCCTCCTGATCGACGACTTCGGGGGCATGACCACGCGAATCCCCGCCGCCGAGGGGGACCGGCCGTTCGCCCGGGAGCGCTTCTCCCTCGTGATCGACCGCTTCGGGGTCTTCCGGACCGACCCCGGGTCTGGCAGAATGCCCGGCGAATCATGCCTTCGCATCACGAAGGCCGGCCGGAGTCAAAGCATCCAGTCGATCCCCGACGTCCCGCCGGGCCTCCCCACGGAACGGTTGGTCGAGGGTTTCTTGAAAGCCGGGGACTACCCGATCGGACCGCCGCTCGACGTCTTCCGCCTCCGAGACACCGTCTGCACGATCCGCGTCGTCCCGAACGACGAGGTCCCGCCCCGCCCGCAACTTCGGCGAGGACGGCCGGATCTCCTCGGCTCCGTCGACCCGGCAGTCATCCCCTGATCCGGCCGCCATCGCGGTCGAGGAGCGTAACCAATGAGACGGAAGTCGGCCCTCACCGCGATGGTCCTCCTGGCGCTCGGTGCGTCATTGCCGCTCCGGGCGCGACAGGAAACCCCCATCCCCCACGGCCAGGACCGCCCCCCCAACCCCGCCCGCTCCCCGGCCGAGGCGGTCGCCGCGATGACCGTCCCCGACGGCTTCACCGTCGAGCTGGTCGCGGGCGAGCCGGACCTGGTCAACCCCGTCGCCATGACCTTCGACGAGAAGGGGCGCATCTGGGTCACCGAGAGCCTCGAATACCCCCGCCGCGAGCCCGGCCCCGGCCGCGATCGCGTGAAGATCCTCGAGGACACGAATGGCGACGGCACCGCCGATTCCGTCCGCATCTTCGCCGAAGGGCTGAACATCCCCTCGGGGATCGCAGTCGGCCACGGCGGCGTCTGGGTGGCCAACGCCCCCGACATCCTCTTCTACCCCGACCGCGACCGCGACGGCGTCGCCGACGGCCCCCCCGAGGTCGTCGTCTCCGGCTTCGGCCGCTTCGATACGCACGAGCTGCCCAACAGCCTCACCTGGGGGCCCGACGGCTGGCTCTACGGCTGGAACGGCGTCTTCAACCCGAGCAAGGTCGAGCAAAACGGCAAGACTTTCGAATTCACTTGCGCGATCTTCCGCATCCATCCCTGGACACGCAAATTCGAACTCTTCTGCGAGGGCACCAGCAATCCCTGGGGCATCGCCATCGACCCCGAGGGCTCGCTCTTCGCCTCGGCCTGCGTGATCGACCACCTCTGGCACCTGGTCGAGACCGGCTACTACCACCGGCAGGGTGGGCCGTACCCGCCGTTCATCTGGAAGATCGAATCCATCGTCGACCACTTCCATCAGAAACGTGCTTATTGCGGCATCACCTACTTCGACAGCGACGCCTATCCCCCCGAGTACCGCGGCAAGCTCTACATGGGGAACATCCACGGCAATTCCATCAATGTCGATTCCCTCACCCGCAACGGCTCCACCTACCAGGGGCACGGCGAGCCCGACTTCCTCTCCGCCAACGACGCCTGGTTCATGCCCGTCGTCCAGAAGGTCGGCCCCGACGGCTCCCTCTACATCCTCGACTGGTACGACCGCTACCACTGCTATCAGGACGCCAACCGCGACCCCGCCGGCATCGACCGCCTCAAGGGCCGCCTCTACCGCGTCCGCTACGGCGACACCCCGCGCCGGGCGAACTTCGACCTCGGCTCCGAATCGAATGACTCCCTCATCCGGCTCCTCGACAGCCCAAACGTCTACGACCGCGACATCGCCCAGCGTCTCCTGACAGAACGCCTCAAGTTCGGAGGGGTCGGCCACGAGGTTCCACTTTACAAGAAGCTCCGCTCCGCCGTCTTCTCCGACAACCTGGGCCGCAAGGGACGCCTGCACGCCCTCTGGGCCCTTGTCAGTTGGCAAGCTGACGGCCTCGACTCGCTGGATCATGTTCCCGACGTCGCCCGATCCCTCGTCACTCTGACGTCCGATTACCTCCGCGACCTGCTCGCCCACGACGACTCGACCTTCCGCGCCTGGGGCGTCCGCTATGCCGCCACGCTCGGACGGGTCGAGGATGACGTCCTCGAATCGCTGGCCAACCTCGCCGCCGACCCCTCGCCCGACGTCCGCCTCCAGCTCGCCATCGCCTCCCGCAAGGTGGAGGGGCTGGACGGCATGGCCACCCTGCTCGCCGTCCTCGGCTCGACCGAATCCGCCGACCCCTTGCTCCCCCGCGTCGTCTGGCAGAACCTCCACCCGATGCTCGACGACCCCGAGGCCGTCGTCCGCCTGGCCGAGTTGCTCCAGGGTGTCGACCAACGCTGGTCGCCCGCCCTGGCCGAGATGCTGCCGAGGATGCTCGACCGTATCATCGCCGTCGATGCGGTCGAGGGGAGGCAGATCGCCGAGTTCACACGACTCATCCTCGGGCATGTCATGGTTTCTGATGATTCGAAACGATCCAGCCTCGCCACGATCGCCGATCAGGTCAGGCAAGGGCGGTTCGACCGCGACCGCCTTGTCTCGCTCCGCGAGGGACTTCAACCGGCCGCTCGCCGCAGTCTGACCAACGAGAATGACCCGATCAACCCCACTGCTCGTGGCCTCGCCAACGAGGACGACCCGCTCCGCCCCGCCTTCGCCCGGCTCGCCGCCCTCTGGGGAGACGCCGACGCCCTGGCCCACGTCCGTCAGCGGTTCGCCGACCCCGAGGCCGAGGACGCCGAGCGTCGCGCGTCGCTCGATGTCCTCGTCGCGGCCGAGGATGCCGACGTCTTCCCCGCGATCGCCGACGTGATCGCCCGCTCCGAGGCCGGTTCCGTCGACTTCCGGGGCGAGGTGCTGGCCGCGATCGGCCAGATCAACGAACCGCGGATCGCCGACGTGATCCTCGGTTCCTACTCCGCCTTCGAGCCGGAGCTGAAACCCCGCGCCGTCGCCCTGCTCACCCAGCGCCCCGCCTGGACCCGGGCCTTGCTCGAAGCGATCGGGCGCGGCGAGCTGCCCGCCCAGGCCCTCAACGTCAATCAGGTCCGCGCCCTGCTGGAGAGCCCCGATCGGGAGCTGGCCGAACTCGTCCGCCAGACCTGGGGCACCGTCCGCGAAGGCCGCGACCCGGCCCGGGAACAGGTCCTCGCCCGAGTCCGGGACGAACTCGCCGAGGCCCACGGCGACCCCATCGCCGGCCGCTTGGTCTTCGAGCGTGTCTGCGCCCAGTGCCACCAAATCTACGGCAAGGGGGAGCAGGTCGGCCCCGACCTCACCGGCAACGGCCGAGGCTCGTATGAACAACTGCTCTCGAACGTCCTCGACCCCAGCCTCGTCATCGGCGCCTCGTATCAAGGCACGATCGTGGCCACGGCCGACGGCCGCATCCTCTCCGGCCTGGTCGAGGAGGACAACGACCGCCGGATCGTCCTGAAGCTCCAGGGGGGCGAGCGGGCGGTCATCCCCCGCGACCAGGTCGAGGAGGTCCAGGTCAGCCCGCTCTCCCTCATGCCCGAGAACCTGGAGGAGCAGATCACCCCGAGCGAGATGGCCGACCTCTTCGCCTTCCTCTGCCTCGACCGCGCCCCGGAAGACCCCGAAGCCCGCCCCATCGACGGCACCCCCCGCACCCTCATCACCCCCCCATCGCCCGCCGCCTCGTCCGAAGGATCTCAGGAATGAGTACCCGATCATTGATTGACCTCCGCTCCGACACCGTCACGCAGCCCACCCCCGCCATGCGCCGTGCGATGGCCGAGGCCGAGGTGGGCGACGACGTCTACGGCGAGGACCCGACCGTCCTCGCCCTCGAGGCCCGCGTGGCGGACCTGCTCGGCAAGGAGGCCGCCCTGTTCGTCCCCTCGGGCACGATGGCCAATCAGATCGGCATCGGCTTGCATGCCGGTCCGGGAGACGAGTTGATCTGCGACGCCCGTGCTCATGTCTATGTCTGGGAGGCCGGCGGCATCGCCCGCCACTGGGGGGTGCAGGCCCGCACGATCAACCCGCACGGCGGCCTGATCACGGTCGACCACCTCCGCGACAAGATCCAGCCCGACAACGAGCACTACGTCCGCACCCGCCTCGTCTGCCTGGAGAACACCCACAATCGCGCCGGCGGCCGGGTGCAGCCGATCGAGTCGGTCCGCGCCATCTCGGCTTGGGCCCGCGAGCACGGCCTGGCCATGCACCTCGACGGCGCCCGCCTGATCAACGCCGTCGTCGCCTCGGGCGTCCCGGCCCGCGACTGGGCACGCGAGTTCGACACCGTCTCCATCTGCTTCAGCAAGGGGCTGGGGGCCCCCGTCGGCTCGGCCATCGCCGGGTCGGCGGACCTCATGCGACGCGCCCGCCGGCTCCGCAAGGCCCTCGGCGGCGGCATGCGCCAGGCCGGCATCCTCGCGGCGGGCGCGTTGCACGCCCTGGAGCACCACGTCGACCGCATCGCAGACGATCACAGACATGCTCAACTGATCGCGCAAGCCGTCGAAGAGGCCCCCGGCCTGTCCCTGGAATCGGGCCCGGTCGAGACGAACCTCGTCTGGATCGCCGTCGATCCCGAGGTCGGCTCGGCGCGCGAGGTGGCCGATCGGCTCCGCGAGGTCGGGGTCCTGGTCAGCGCCCTCGGCCCGCAGATCCTCCGGGCGGTCACGCACCTCGACTGCTCCCGATCCCAGGCCGAGCGGGCGGCCGAGGCCATCGCCCAGGTCACCGCGGGGATGGCCCGAACCGCCTGAGGCCCTCCCATGCCCCGCGATCCGCTCCACTCCTGGGACCTCTCCCCCGCCGACGCCCGCGTCCTCCAGCGCGAGCTGGCCGCCCGGATCGACACCTCCTCGCCGCTCCCATCCGCTCGCCTGATCGGCGCGGCCGACGTCTCGTACAACCGGGGGGACGACCGCCTGTTCGCCGCCGTGGTCGTCATCGACGCCGAGACCGACGCGATCGTCGAGCGGAGCGGCCTGATCGCCACTGCCCGCTACCCTTATGTCCCCGGCCTCCTCTCGTTCCGGGAGGCCCCGGCCGTCCTCGAAGCCTTCGACCGCCTGCGGCACCGGCCCGACGTCCTCATCTGCGACGGCCAGGGGATCGCCCACCCGAGGCGCCTCGGCATCGCCTCGCACGTCGGCCTCTGGCTCGACCTGCCGACCGTCGGCTGCGCCAAGTCCCGCCTCTGCGGGACCTTCGAGGAACCGGGGCCGGAGCGAGGGGATCGCTCCCCCTTGATCCACCAGGGAGAAACCATCGGGATCGCCCTCCGCACCAAGCGACGGACGAACCCGGTCTTCGTCTCCCCCGGCCATCGCTGCGACTTCGAGAGCGCCCTCCGGATCGTCCTGGACACGACCGGCAAATACCGGCTCTCGACGCCCATCCGATTTGCCCACGCCTTCGTCAACGAACTGCGTCGCCAGGCGGGCGACCGTCCGGAATCCCCCTGAATTGTCGCCTCCCGCCGAGGGTTCGCCGCTCCCCTCGCCGCGGAAAGGTACGGGACGCCCCGACCGGCATTGCCCCACAGGGAGGCTTCGGGTAAGCTTCGCCCCGATCGCGCCGGGTGTTCCCTGAACGGGTCGCCCGGAGCACGGCGAGTCTTCGGAAGGACCCGAGGAATCAAAGGACGCAGGGATGGATCGCCGGCACTGCTGGATCGTGCTCATCGTTGGGCTGTCGATCGCCCCGATTGCCGGGTGTCGGACCGGCGTGCGCGACTTCGCCGAGCTGAATGATCCGGCCCCGTTCGTCCGCGCCCGGGCGGCCGGGCTCGACGAGTCGGTCGGCGATGCCCAGGCGATCCCCGCCCTGATCGCGCACCTGGAAGACAGCGACCCGGTCGTCCGCCTGTCGAGCCACGAGACGCTCCGGCAGCGGACCGGCCAGGACTTCGGCTTCGTGCCGTACGGCACCCCCGAGGACCGCGCCGCCGCCGTGGCCCGTTGGCGGTCATGGTGGGCTACGCAATCGAATGCTCCCTCGGATCGCCGGCGATTCCCCGGAACCGATCGCTCCTCTCGCCCGTAATCGCGTCGCCACCCTGAGAACGACCCCCGGCCAGGGAGGGCCGGACCATGTCCGACCGCATCGCCGCGACGATCGAACCCGAGCCCGACCCCTTGCCCGGCATGCTCGCGCCCCTCCGGCCGGTCGTCCTGCTGCTGGCCTACCTCGGCGGCCTGGCCGTCTGGCCGATCCGGTCGCTGGCCGCGGTCGCCGAGCCGAGGCCGACGGGGACCCTCTCGATCCGCGCCGCCACGATGGCCCAGCTCGACTGGCTGATCCTCGCCGGGCTCCCCATCGTCGGCCTCGTCCACGTCGGCATGGGTTCGTTCTTGTCCATGCAAGCATATTTTGGCGCAACCTTCGAGGCCGGGGTCGGCCCGGTGGTGGGGGTCGGCCTGATCCGCAACGGCGGCCCCTTGCTCTCGGGCTTCATCCTCGCCGGGTTGCTGGCCAGCCGGGCGACGGTCGAGCTGCGGACCCGGCCCCGCCCCGAGCTCGACGCCGATCCCGGCTGGATCGCCGACCGGGACGTGGCGCTCGGCCTCCGGGCCGACGACCGATCGGGTCCGAGCGACGCGAGGGCGACCCTGCCCCGCCTGATCGCCGCGGCCCTGATGGGGCCGGTGCTGGCCGCATGGGGCACGGCCGTGGGCACGTTCGTCGGCTACCGGATTGCCAACGTCGTGCTGGGCATCCCGCTCGAAACCCTGTTCGACACGTTCGCCGAGATGCTCTGGATGCGTGATATCCTCGGCCTGGTGGTCAAGGGGATGGCCTTCGGCGCCATCGCGGCCGCGGTGGCCTGCTTCGAGGGGTCGCGGCGCGACGCCCTCCCGCCGCACATGGCCGCCCTGAGGGCCTGCTGCCTGTCGATGGCCCTGATCCTCGGATTCAACCTCTCGTGGTTCCTCTTCGCCTATCTGGCGGGGCCGGCGTTCGGCCCGACGGTCCTGCCGACCTGATTCGGGGCGGGCCCGCCCGACCCAGCACTGGAGACGCATATCCTCATGAGTCGCTCGACGATCCGAGACGCCCGCGTCGGCCTGGTCCTGGTGGCGGCGGTGGCCGGCCTGCTCGGCCTGGTCGTCGTGGCCGGGGGAGGGCCGGGCTACCTGGTCACCGATCGCACCTCGATCGACGTCTTCTTCCGGGACGGCCAGGGGATCCGCCCCGGCCACCCGGTCCGGATCGCCGGCCTGGAGGCGGGCCGGGTCTCGGCCGTCGACATCGTCGACCACGAGGGGGCCCTGCGCGCCCGGGTCCGCCTGTCGATCGCGAGGGAGCTGGCGGGCCGGCTGAAGCAGGACGCGGTGATCGTCATCGCGTCGGGCCTGACCGGCTCGTCGAGCGTCAACATCGCCTCGGTCGGCGAGTCGGGCGTGGCCTGGGTGCCGGGCCAGCCGATCGAGGGGATCGAGAGCTCCCTGTTCGACCCCCTGCTGGAGCAGGTCGGGCTCGGCCCGGCCGAGCGCGGCCACCTGAGCCACACGATCGGCCAGGTGCGGCGGACGATCGACGAGGTCTCGCCGAGGCTCCAGAAGACCCTCGCCGCCTTCCAGCAGGCGGCCGACGACGTGCAGCGGGCGACCGAGGTGGCCGGGCCGGCCGTGGCCGGGGCCTCGGGCAAGCTCGACGCCATGACCGAGCGGATCGAGGGGCTGCTCGTGCAGGCAGTCACCCTGATCGACGAGCTGGAGGGGGCGGTCGTGGAGAACCGCGAGGGGATCACGGAGACGGTGTCCAACGTCCGGCACCTCTCGGCCCAGTCGAACGTGATGCTCCAGCAGTACGGGCCGAAGCTCGGCGAGCTGGCCGAGAACCTCGACCAGACCCGGATGCGGGCCGACCGGGTCCTGTACCAGGCCGACATCTCGCTGGGGAACATCTCGGGCATCCTGGTCAACAACCGGGCGAACATCGAGCGGACGATCGGCAACGTGCGGGACATCACCGACTCGGGCCGGATGACGGTGGAGAAGATCCGGGCCAACCCGCTCCTGATCAGCCCCCTGTACAAGCCGGGCCGAGACGCCGAGATCGCCCTGGCGAACTTCGACACGGCCAACGTGGTGCTGAAGGCCGCCAGCGAGTTCAACGACGCGGTCAAGCACCTCCAGGCCTTGCGGACGCAGATGGAGAGCCCGCAGCAGCAGCAGGCGGTCGACCAGATGCTCCAGCGGGCCTCGGCAATCAATGCGCAGCTCGAGCCGATGATGAGGGGCCTGGCGCAGGGGATCCAGGCCCAGCCGCAGCCGGACCGGGGGCGGGGGGGCGGGCTGATGAATCGGGAGTAGACGCCTGGATCGATCCCCCGATTTTCGCATTTTCGGTTAAATTCGTTCCAGCTTCCGGCCGATCTAAGTAGCAGACGAGATGATTGTGATGGTCCTGAAGCCCTCGGCCGCGGCCTTGCCCCCACCAGGGGGCGGGGGGTCGAGATCGCCGGGCCAGAACACTGAGGCCGAGCCGGACTCGATCGGCACGGGTCTCTCCCAGGTGCAGAAGGAGACGCAAACCATGGAAATCCACGGCGCCGGCGGCCCCCAGGGCTCGCAACCGATCTACCCCCGACTGGCGTCCTTCAGCGTCGAATCCGCGGCCAACGCCCCGGCCGCCGCGCCGAAGGACCAGGTCGAAATCTCGCAGCTCGGCCTGGTGCTCGACGGCATCCACAGCCTCCCCGAGATCCGGCACGAGAAGGTCGAGGCGATCCGCCAGCAGATCGCCGACGGGACCTACGAGACGCCCGAGAAGCTCGACCGGGCCCTCGACAACCTGCTCGCCGAGCTCTCCGGCTTCTGACCGGTCGGGGCCGATCGGCCCCGATCCCCGCGGGCGTGACCCCGGGCCGGCGGCCCCGGCCCGGGTCGCCCCGAGACCCGGGGCGGCCCCCGATCCCGGGGGATCGGCCAATCGACCGCCCCGGGGCGGGCTCCCCTGGCCGCGGCCGGGCGAAGGCACTATAATCGAGAATCGTTCTCGATTCGTTGCCGGAGCCACCCGGTCCTCGGCCGATCGCCACGTCCCGGGAACCGCCCCACAGGAACGAGCATCGTGACGCCACCTGCCGACCTCGAACCGCTCCAGGTCAAAGAAAGCCCCGAGGAGAAGTTCCGCGAGTTTCTGGAGATCCGGGGCGAGAAACTGACCGAGCCGAGACGGGTCCTGGTCAACCATATCTTCAATTCTCACAAGCACTTCGACGCCGACGAGCTGGTGGCCGACCTGCGAGAGGCCGGCCGCCGGGTCAGCCGGTCGACCGTCTACCGGTCCCTCCGCCTGATGGTCGAGGCCGGCCTGCTCCGCGAGCTCCGCCTGACGAACCGGACCGCGTATGAGCACAACTACGGCTACCCGTCGCATGACCACATGCATTGCTCCGAATGCGGCGCGATCGTCGAGTTCCGCAACGACGAGATCCGGCGCATCCGGGACGTGATCGCCCAGCAGTTCGGCTTCCGGGCCGAGAATCACAAGTTCGTCATCACCGGCCAGTGCCCCGACTGCCTGAAGGCCCGCAGCCGAAGGCGGAAGCTCGACCAGATCTGATGCGAGGCCCGGGCGACGGCGACCGGCGGCACGACGTGGTCGACCCCTGAAGCCACGGACGCGGCCCGAGTGCTCCGAAGGATTGCTCCCATGCTGACGGTCCATGTGCATGTTCAGGTGAAGCCGGATCGGGTCGAGGCGTTCAAGGCGGCCTCGGTCGCGAACGCAAGGGCCAGCAGGGACGAGCCGGGGGTCGCGCGGTTCGACGTCTTCCAGCAGCAGGACGATCCCACCCGGTTCCTCCTGGTCGAGATCTACCGGACCGCCGAGGCCCCGGCGGCGCACAAGCAGACGGCCCACTACCAGGCCTGGGCCGAGGCGGTGGCCGACATGATGGCGGCGCCCCGGTTCAGCGTGAAGTTCGACGCGGTCGATGCCGAGGCGTGAGCAGAGCCCATGAACTTCGAGTTTGCCACGGCCGGGCGGATCGTCTTCGGGTCGGGATCGGCCGCGAAGCTCCCCAGCCTGGCCCGGGAGCTGGGGGGCCGTCGGGCCCTGGTGGTCCTCGGGGGCTCCGAGCGGGGTCGAGAGGCGTTGACGGCGGGCCTGGCCGAGGTCGGGATCGCGTCGGTTGTGGTGGCGGTCGGGGGCGAGCCGACGACGGATCGGGTGGACGAGGCGACCCATCTGGCCCGCGCCGAGGGGGTCGATCTGGTGATCGCCCGGGGGGGCGGCAGCGTCCTCGACGCCGGCAAGGCGGTGGCGGCCTTGATCGGCAACCCGGGGGCGGTGCTCGACTACCTGGAGCTGGTCGGCAAGGGACGGCCGTTGGAGCGGCCGGGCGTGCCCTTCGTGGCCGTGCCGACCACGGCGGGGACGGGGACCGAGGTGACGCGGAACGCCGTGCTCGACGTCCCTGAGCACAAGGTGAAGGCCAGCTTGCGGGGCCAATACCTGCTGCCTCGCCTGGCGGTGATCGACCCGGAGTTGACCGTCTCGATGCCGCCGGACATCACCGCCTTCACCGGCATGGACGCCCTGACGCAATTGATCGAGCCGTTCGTGGGCAACATGGCCAATCCGATCACCGACGGCGTCTGCCGGGAAGGTCTGGTGCGGGTGGCGCGATCGCTGAGCACCGCGTATCGGGACGGCTCGGATGTGGCCGCCCGGGAAGACATGGCGCTGGCGGCCCTCTGCGGCGGGATCGCCCTGGCGAACGCTCGATTGGGGGCCGTCCACGGGTTCGCCGGGGTGTTGGGAGGGGCCACCGGCCACGCTCACGGGGCGATTTGCGCGCGGCTCTTGCCGATCGTGATGGAGGCCAATCTCCGCGCGATCGCCGAGCGAGGCGACCCGGCAATCCTCGATCGTTACGCCGAGGTCGCTCGCACCCTGACCGGCGATCCCGAAGCGAGTGCGCTCGACGGCGCGGCGTGGGTTCGATCGCGCTGCGAGGAGTTCCGGATCCCGGGGCTCGGGCAGGCGGGGCTGACCGTTGGCGATTGCGATCGGATCATCCCGGTTGCCCGGCGCGCGAGCAGCATGAAGGGGAACCCGTTGCCGTTGACCGACGAGGAGCTGCGATCGATTCTCGACGCGGCGATCTGACCCGGCAGTGTCGAGGATCGATGCGACATCGGTGCGAATCGGGTCGGAGGCCGGGGCTGCGACAGTGTGCGGCATTGTGGGAAGGACTCCGAGTGCGTCAGTCGACGCGAGTGGTGGCGAGCGCTCGGGGTCTTCCCAGGCTTCTGGTTGCGATCGGGCCGTTGAAGCGGACACGACGGGCTATCGGGCCGAGTCGAGCACGACGATCCTACGAGGCCCGAGACGATCGGCATCGACCGTGATCGACGAGGATCCGGGGCGATCGACCGGCCAGTCGGGCAGGGTGTCCAGGAATCGCTTGACGGGCTGGAGCTTCAGGTTGATCTTCGGGGTCAGGTAGTGCATGGGGAGGATGAGCCGGGGGGCCAGAGCCTCGACCAGGGGCGGGATGAGCGGGAAGTCGATCGTCGGCGGGCCCCCGGCGGGAAACAGCAGGATGTCGGGCCGGCCGAGGCGGGCCAGCTCGTCGGGGCTCAGCGCGTGGCCGAGGTCGCCGAGGAAGGCAACGTGCAACCCTTCGGCCCGGAAGTGGAGGATGGTGACCTCGTCGCCGGGGAGCTTCTCGGGGGTCTCGAAGACCGGGATGGCCTCGAACCGGAGGCCGAGGGCCTCGACCCCCTCGGGGGGGAAGGCGGTCGCCATCAGCGATTCAAAGGGGGGGACGATCTCTGAGAGGCCGCTGTGGTACCTGGCGTTCTCGTGGCTGGCGACGACCAGGTCGGCCGGCTCGGCGATCGGCGCGTAGGAGCCGGCGTCGGCCGAGGTGTAGGGATCGAGGATGATCCGCCGTCCCTCGGTCTCGATCAGGAAGGCGGCGTGTCCGTACCAGAGGATGCGCATGGCGAGGGGTCCTTGGGTGGGGTCGGGGGTCATCGGGGGGATGATCGGCCTCGGGATGATGGCCCAAGGGTATCGCGCCGGGCCGGGGCGGTCACGAGTCGAGGGCGGGGCCGGGCCTGGGAGCGGGTCGGCGGATCGAGTACAACCGAAGGGGAGCGTCGGGACCGGGTGGCGGCGGTTGGGCACGAATGAAGGAGGACGGGAGGCATGGCGGACCCTTCGGCGACACCACCACCACCGCACGAGCCGGGGAAGCCGGCCTTGCCCGGCCTGCCGATCGTGACCCTGGAGCCGTGGGAGCAGCGGTCGAACCTGGAGAAGTACGGGACCTTCTGGTACCTGGCGCTGGCGGGGCTGGTGGTCATGGCGGGCTTGGTCCTCTGGTTCGCCTGGGGGGTCTGGACGCTCCGGGAGGTCTGGCGGGATGTGTACGTCCTGCACGACCCGAGGCGGGGGACGGTCGAGCGGGTGAACGCGGCCGACCGGTTGGCGAGGAACCCGCGGACGACCGAGCGGCAGCGGTACGACATCGCCATTCGGAACGACCTGCCCGACCTGGCCCGGTATCTGATGGCCGAGTCGCTGACGGCCGAGGCCGCCACGGGGGACCCGAGGGCCTATGCGATGGCCGTGGCACGGAGCGGGGGGGAGGGCTGGCCGGCCTGGTTCCGGCTCTTGATGCTGCGGCCATTGGCGTATGGATCGGGGGCGGGGGAGGCGATCGAGCCGGTCCCGTTGCGCGAGCTGAGCACGCATGAGGACCCGATGATCCGGGTGTGGGCCCTGTACACCCTGGCGGAGTCGTCGCGATACAACCAGATCGAGGACAGGCAGTTGCGAGAGATCGCCCGGGGTGAAGCTCCCGAGGCGGGGCTGGCCGCCTTGCTGGTGAAGGCGCTCAACGCGGGGGCGGACGCGGGACGCATCGCCCGGCTCGACGAGGCGACCCGGTGGGTCCGGGAGCATCATCCGGGGGCGTCGGGCGTCTGGTCCGGCTGGGATCGGTTCGAGGGGGAACTGGTCCGGGTGCCGACCGAGGTGTGAGGGTCGCTTGAATTTGGGTTTGTTTGGGTTCGCCGGGTTCCGAGGGGAAACCGGGTCGATGGAGGATGCTCCGTCCAGGGTGATTCGAACGGGTTTCGGCCCCTCTCGAATCACGACAGGGGATTCCGGCGATTCTCCGGGACATGGGGGCCGGCGTGGCGACGTTTCCACGCCTTCAAGGCCCGCCGCTGGCGGCGATTGACGGCCACTGGAGGTTCTTCGGTCGGGGGCGTCGCGGCGGGGACCGGCGGCGAGGGCAGGGAGGTGCGGGCCTGGGTCCGATCGGGACGGCTCGGAGGGGACGTCGGCCGGTGCTGGGCAGTGGGTCCGGCGTAGGGGGCGGGGGCATTGGGTGGTGCCGTGGCGTGGGGCGAGTGGGCAGAGGACGGGACATCGGGAGAGCGGGAAGGATCGGTAGGGACGGCAGGATCGGTCGGAGGGGCAGAGCAGGTGGAGAGAGGGGCTGAGGGAGGAGACTGGAGGCGTCGGAGGTCGGCCTCGGCCTGGCGGAGGCGGCGGAGGACCTGGTTTTCGTAGCGGTCGAGCAGGCGGACGGCGGCGGGGTCGTCGGCGAGGCCGGATTGGGCGTCGATCCGGGCGCGGTCGTCGCGGTCGTCGAGGGAGGCGTCGAGGCGGTGGCGGAGGTCGGCGCGGGTGTCGTCAAGGAGCGAGGCGATCGCCTCCGAAGGGTCGGAACCCGTTTCCAGGAGACGAGTTCGGGCGTCGTCGCGGTCGGAGGCGGGGACGCCGAGCAGGTCGAGCAGGCGGGAGAGGTCGGCGTCGGTCGGGTCGCCGGGCGAGCGGGCGAGGCGGTCGGCCAGGTCGTCGCAGCGGTCGAGCAGCCAGAGCGCGCCGTGGCGGGTCTGGAGGAGGGTCGGCCGGACGAGTTCGGGGCGGTCGGCGAGGGACTGGCCGAGGCGTTCGGCGTCGAGGGCGCGGTCGTCGTCCCAGGTCTCGGAGGCCCGCCGGGCGAGTTCATCGCGGAGCGCGAGCGAGCGGTGGAAACAGGAATCGGCCCGGACCGATTCGATGACGATCCGCTCGAACCGCCAGTGCTGGGCGGGGCTGTCGGGGCGGTACTGGGACATCCAGTGCCGCTTGCGCTCCTCGATGGCTTCGGTCATCTCGTCGGTGAAGACGACCCCGTGGCCGGCCAGGCCGTGCTTCAATGCGTTGCGGGCGACTCTGGCTTTCCCGGCGTCGGTCACCGGGCCGGTCGATTTTTGGGCGTTGCGGCGGTTGGCCTCGATCTGGCGGAGGCTGGGCATGATCGGGAATTCCGGCTCGGGTGACGTTCACAGGTGCATCACTCGGGACCGCGACGCGTTGGCCGCGCACGATCTCCTTGACATTACCATCGTGTCAGGACGGGTTTTTGGTCATACGAAATCGCGCAATGGACCCAGATTATCTAATTGCCGAGCCTTTCGGTGTCGAGGGCGTCGGCTCGGAGGCGGCCGCAAGGATGGGACAGGAGGCCGACGACTGGGCCGACGTGTCGTCGATCCGAGTCCGCCGATGCCCCGATGGTCCCGCCGTCCTGCGTTTGGAGCCCGTGAATTCCCTTGCAATCTCTGTCGACTGCCGAGACATTGATGATGTGACGCTCGGTTTTCGACGTCCGTTCAGTCGTGTTGTACCACGGATTTTCGGGCGCCGGCTTGTCGCGATTGCGATGAAACGTGCGCCGAAACAAGGTGAGGCGGCGGGAGGCATCGGGCATGAGTCACGGACGATGGTTGGCATTCGCGATTGGTCTTGTCTTCCTGGGGCTGATCGGGGGCACACGATGGCAGGAGGCTGCCGCTCAGGGCGACGGTCAAGGCTTCGGCCAAAGGTATCAGATCTCTACCTTCGGTGAGGATAACCGCCGTTGCTACATGGTTGATACCGTCACGGGAGAGCTCTGGGAACTTCATGGTGATGGCGTGAAACTCTATTGGGGGCGAGTCGCAGAGGCGCCCGCCCGATGAGGCCGGCCACCGCCTCAGGGTTCTCATGGCCTCTGATGTCAAGAGCGGCGGGGTGGCACTGGCGGGTGAAAAATGCTGATGTCTGGGTTCCACTGGATCAGCCAGTGCTCCGGTTCAGCCCGGCACTGGCCGAGCCAGTGGCACCCCGCGCCGATACAAG